>NZ_CVTT01000085.1:255402-261433 GCF_900006605.1 Pseudomonas sp. 58 R 3
CCGCTTGCGGGCCGTCCAGCAGGTTGGCGGCGGCGTCGTAGGCAAAGGTTTCGCGCTGCCCGTGCAGGCTGTCCTGGCTGGCGATGATGCGGCCGGTGGCGTCGTAGTGCAGCAGTTGGCGATGTTGCGCGGTGGGTTGTTGGTCGAGTTTGCCGATCAGGTTGTCGGCGGGGTCGTATTCGAACTGCTTTTGCGCTGCTGCCGGCATCAGCGTGGGCTGGCTATTCAGGCGCCGTTGACGTGAGCGCAGGCGGCCGCTGCGGTCGTATTCGCTGCGGGTGCTGAGCTGGCCTTGGGTGCGCAGCACTTCGCGGTGCAGGCGGTCGCGTTCGAAATCGCTGATGACCTGGCCGTCGAGGTTGATCTGGTGCAGATGGCCGCTGCCGTAGTACAGGCGGTTGAGCCAGCGGCCGTCCGGCAGCTGGGTCTGGATCAGGTTGCCGAGTTCGTCGTAGTGGTGTTGCAGGTTGCCGTCGGCACTTTGTTCGGCCAGCAGTTGGCCGACAGCGTCATAGGCGAAACCCAGAGCCTGGGCGTTGCCTTGCAGATCAGAGCGGAAAAGGGGACGCTTTTATTTAGGCGCAAGATGGTAAATAAAATCCGTCCCATTTTTCTGGTGAAAATCAAGGCGAGCAACACCGTTGCATTCAAGCCGGGCAAGTCGCTCAAAGACAGCGTCAATCCTTAATAACAGGACCGTCTGACTGGCTTGGGTCCCAATTTTATTGGGTAGTAATCAGGCTTCCATGAAGTCATCGAATTCTCGGTAGTGGTTGATTGCTCGGATCAAAATATCTTCGTCTGGCGCCTTAACTTTCTTTTGAATAATTTCGAATATGGCTAGTAGAGTTTGCACATCCAGCCAGGTTTCAACGTTTTCCTTAGCCAAGGATTTGGGGATAAGTTCGCCGGCAGAATTCTCGACTGTTTTATCGTCTTCCTCGAGATCGTCAATTTCATCCTCTGAAATGAGGTAGAAAATTGCGCTCTCTGGGTGCGCTTCCCATTTCTCCAGGTTGGTATAGACCCAATCGTTATCGGTATGGGAGTTGATAGTGCTGAATAGGTTGGTGATTTCTTGCATCTTTTTCATCAGAAACTCCTTATTTTCTGCAGGATGACCCGCCACCCCAGGTTTTCCTGCCGCCTACTCGTTTTCCGTTACGGCCTTTCGCATAGATAAGGGGACAGACTTTTAATCTTGCTGACCTATATGACTTGCATTAACTTTTAATGTGTGGAAGCTTCTATTATATAAGCTCACACTTGAATGCCTTTAGAGCAATCTACAAATTGCATGCCCTTAAGTTGGGCAGCTTCGCACTGCTCCTTGAACTGCTGGGAAACGAAGATGCGTTGAGAGCTTTCCTTCGCCCTGACGATATGATGATTGCCTAAAGCATCAGGCGGTAGACTTTGAAGTGATGTAAATCTAAGAGGACCATCAGGCATAAAACTAAACATGGGGCCATACTCAGAGTTATCCAAGTCAATACAAGGTAACGTCTGGATTACATTAAATACATAATAGCCATGCAGTTTTTCTTCTTTGAGGTAAACGTCAGCAGGGAAGAGCTGAACGTCTTCTGGAAACGTGCACAGTATGTTGGCCATTGCGGTGCTTACAAACTCGAGTGTGTCACTTTGAAGAAGATCGTAAGACAGTACGCGAGGCTTACTGACCTTTTTTTTGTTTCTAAAGGTCGGTGTGGTAGTAATCGATGAATGTTTTTCTCCACTTATAAACAATAGGTGATCTGGGGAGGCTTTCTGGTCGTATTTAAACCAGTAAATTTCCGAGTAACTTTCACTGACGTCCAATAGGTACATGTTATTTCCCGCAGCGACCTGCTTGAGTTGAATTTTTATTCAGTCTGGTACGCCCGCTGCGTAACCCTGACCGTTGAGAACTGACAACTTGCTTCACAGCCTGCACGTACTGGGCTTTTTTCCATTTTCCAGCCTTGCCTGCAATGGATATTTCATTGAGTTGTACCCGAACAGCTTTGTTGTAACCCGGATGGGAGCCTTTGTGAATAGTACGGTATTCATGTTTGCCCTCTTCAGAAGGCAAGTAAATGATGTTGGATGTTTTGTGTATGTCGAATCCAGCTTTTTTCAGCGCAGGATGATCAGCCAGCGATTGAGGAATAATGTGGTGCTTCTGGAACCCATCGATTCCAGGCATGTTTTTGTAGTTCCAGTTAAATAGGCCCCATGGGTCGACCCACGTAATTGGGTTTGGTGCGTATTGGTAAAGATTGGTACCACCAAGCAAGCTGATCGGATCCGGCGTCGTAAACCGCCCCACATCCGGATCATAAAACCTGAACGTATTGAAATGCAGCCCCGTCTCGCGGTCTAGGTACTGCCCCTGAAACCTGAGGTTCTGCTCCTCAATGAAATAAGGCTCGCGCACCTCTTCCAGCGTGTTGCCCCACACCCGATAAGTCGCCTGCCAGAGCGTGTGCCCATCAGCCTCGGTCAACTGCTCCGGCAACCCGTTCAGGTCGTTATGGTAGTAACGAATTTTTTGCAGCGGCCCGGCACCGTCCACGCGAGCCAGAGGTTGATAGCCTTCATCCTCATAAACGTACAGGCTTGTCTGGCTGTGTTTATGCTCCTGCAACAAGCGCAGGCCATCCCAGATGAACTGCGTTTGCCCCAGCGGATAACCATCACCGCCATGCTCGGTTTTCCCAACCCTGCGCCCCAGCGGGTCGTAAGCCATCCTGACCACGCTACCATCGTCATTACGCACCTCAACCAGCCGACTTTCCGCGTCATACGCAAACCGCTGCACACCACGCTTGGCACTGCGCTTCTCGACCATCCGCCCAAACGCATCATAGCGATAACGCTTGTCCTGATACGTCAGCAGCTTGTTATGCACCACCAATCCAGCACCCGCTTGCGGGCCGTCCAGCAGGTTGGCGGCGGCGTCGTAGGCAAAGGTTTCGCGCTGCCCGTGCAGGCTGTCCTGGCTGGCGATGATGCGGCCAGTGGCGTCGTAATGCAGCAGTTGGCGATGTTGCGCGGCAGGTTGCTGGTCGAGTTTGCCGATCAGGTTGTCGGCGGGATCGTATTCGAACTGCTTTTGCGCCGCTGCGGGCATCAGCGTTGGCTGACTGGCGAGGCGGCGTTGGCGCGAGCGCAGGCGGCCGCTGCGGTCGTATTCGCTGCGGGTGCTGAGCTGGCCTTGGGTGCGCAGTACTTCGCGGTGCAGGCGGTCGCGTTCGAAATCGCTGATCACCTGGCCGTCGAAGTTGATCTGGTGCAGGTGGCCGCTGCCGTAGTACAGGCGGTTGAGCCAGCGGCCGTCCGGCAGCTGGGTCTGGATCAGGTTGCCGAGTTCGTCGTAGTGATGTTGCAGGTTGCCAGCAGCACTTTGTTCGGCCAGCAGTTGGCCGACAGCGTCGTAGGCGAAACCCAAGGCTTGGGAATTGCCTTGTAGATCAGTGAAGGTCACAGCCGTGAGCTGATCCACTGCATCGTAGCTGTAGTCGGTGCGGCCATCGTCGGTGGTTTTGGCGACCAGTCGCCCGACCGCATCACGCTCCAGTCGGTGAACGATGGGCGCGGGGGGCGTCTCGGGCACTATCGCCAGTCCATTGCCATAAGGTGCAGGATGAGCAGTTACTGCGGTGATGTTGTCGAGCAAGTCGTAGTCGTAGCGCTTGGCGCTGCCGTCGAGGTCTTGCTGCTCGGTCAGCCGATCCCCGGCGTCCCACGCAAACCGATAGCTCTCACCATTCTCGTTGACCAACGCTTGCAACCGCCCATAGCTGTCATACCCAAACTGCACCTGCCTCCCATGGGCGTCGGTGCGCTGGCGTACCTGGCCGCGCCGGTTGTGTTGGTAGAGCGTGGTGTGCCCGGCGGGGTCGGTGTAGCCCACCAACTGTCCACTGGCGTCGCGTTGATATTGTTCAGTGCGACCGTCTGGAAGTTGGCTGCTGAGCAAACGCCCCTGGGCGTCATAGCTGAACTGCGTGCGTTCACCGAGCGCATCGGTGATGACCTGCAAATAACCGCGCTCGTCGTAGCTGAAGCGCGTCGGGTAGCCGGAGCAGTCGATATGTTCAACCAACTGCCCGAACGGGTTCCAGCGCAGTTGTTTGCTTTTGCCAGTGGCATCGATGATTTCCACTGGCTGGCCGTGCGCGTCATAGCGGTAACGGGTGATATAGCCCAGTGGATCGGTCTCGGCGATGCAGTTACCGCGTGGGTCATAACGATACTGCCAGCTGTTGTCGGCAGCGTCGGTTTCCACCAGCGGCAATGCCCAATGTTCCAGCCACAAGGTCGAATCACTGCGGCCCAGCGGGTCGGTTTCGCCAATTACGTTACCGCTCTCATCGTAGCTGTACTCATAGCGCCCACCCAGCGGATCAGTCGCGCTGAGCAACTGACGTTCGTCATTCCACTCAAACAGCCAGGTCTGGCCAAGGTTATCGCTGTATTGAATGATCTGATGTTGAGTGTTCCAGTACCGCGTACTCACGCGCTGCAAACCATCGGTGATCCGCGTGAGTCCGGCCTGCAGGTCATAGTCGAACTGGTAAGCATCGCCCTCATCGGTCCAATGCCGAACCACGCGCCATTCCAGGCCTTCAACCAGTGCCCACTCATAGAAACAGCGCAATCCGGTGGGCAATTGATGCTCCACCATTCGGCGCCCGGCATCGTAGGCAAAGCGCCGCTGCACTTGATCGGTTGCATCACGCACTTGCGCCAGATTGCCCGCTGCGTCGTAGCCGTAGCTCACCAGCACTTCGCGACGTTGATCCGGGTACAGGCGTTCGATGCGGCTCAGATAGCCCTGATCGCGGATCAGCTCAACCTGAACCAGATCGAACGTATCGCGCAGGCGCACCAAGTGCCCGGTTTCGTCATAGTCGAGGTAGATGCGGTTGTCGTTACGATCACCCAATTGGCTCAGACGCAGTTGCGACGGGTTCGCTGGCGCAGCTTCGAACAAGCGGTACATGCCGTCGTCGCTTTCGATCAGCAACTGCCCATTGAGGTGTCGCCGCACCGCAAGCCCTTCACCGGCGCTGAACACTGCGCCGCCCAAGGGAATGGCGCCCATGTCGATGGGCCGACCCTGCTCATCGGTATACACCAGCGTTTCGCCGCCCTCGGGATGGGGCTGAATGTCGACGCACACCTCGTACGGCACACTCCAGCCGACGCCAAACAGGCTGCCCGGGCGCTCATCGCGACTGTTGTAGAAGCGCTGCCAGTCAATCGGCAGGATGCCCGGCAGTACGAAATCCAGCTCCTCGACATCACCCAATACCTTCGCGCCCGTCGCAGCATGCACCGGGTTCGACGAACCCATCGCGGCGTTGGCCGCGGCCCCCATCGCGCTGCTGATGGCCATCGAAGTGGCGCCGCTGACCAACATGCACGGCAACTTGCTGAAGAACTTGCCCTTGCCCCCTTTGAGCATCAACAGCGCTGTAACCGCCAGCCCGACGCCGGGCGTCTTGCCGCTGCGAATTTCACGCACCACTACCGAACCGCCGCCGATGGTCACGTTGGAGGAAATCAGCCCGGACGACACCACCGTCGCATCGCAGGTACTGCGATCACCACTGCGCACGGCGGGTTGGCCGTTGATGGTGACCTTATCCGAGCCTTCGGCCAGAAACTGCGGCGGCATCGGCGGGTGCTTCATGCACACCACCAGGTCCAGCGGCTTGGGCACGGCGCCCGGCGCAGGCGTTGCAACGGTAGGGCGCCACATCTGCGAGAAGAAACCCTCGGCCATGTCCAGGTAACTGGGTTCCGGCTCGGGTTTGGTTTCTTCCAGCTCGGTACCGGCCGGCGTGACATGGGAGCTGATCGCCCCGGCGGCACGGGCGGCAGGTATGTTATTGGTCAGGGTATTGGTGGAACCGGTGAGAATGTTCGCCTGCACCGTGGGCGGAAACAGGGCGTTACTGAAGGCATCGCATAGCTTGGTCAGCCCTTTGTCCGCGCCACTTTTGCTCATGGCCAGGCCAACAATCGTGCCCACCACCGC
>NZ_CVTT01000066.1:0-66801 GCF_900006605.1 Pseudomonas sp. 58 R 3
GCGACCAGGCATCGCTGACCCGTGCCATGCAGCGCGTGAGGGCCACGACCCCGGCGGTTTATCGTAAAACGCAAAAACAGTCTGGGTAAAAAATCCCGTAGTTACCGACAATACTCCCCGAATCAGTTGCTCCAGACTTTACCCATAACGCTTTGGAGCGCGGATGAAATGTTTGCTGACCGATTACTGCTAAAGGGCATTGTCTACGGAGTTTGCGCGGGCCTGTGTTGGGGAGTGATCTTCCTCGGCCCCCAGCTCACCCCGGGGCTGAGCGGACTGCAATTCGCCGTTCTGAGATTTCTCTGCTACGGCGCGATTTCGGTGGCCTTGCTTATGCCCCGCTGGAGGCGCGTTTGCGCCAATCTCACTATCGCCGACTGGAAGTCACTCTTCTGGCTTAGCCTGATTGGGAACCTCATTTACTACACGCTAGTGGGCACCGGTGTGCAGTTGGTTGGCATTGCCACAACGTCTCTGATCGTCGGACTCATTCCCGTGTTCGTCACGCTGGCAGGTCGTCATGACGTCAACGCAATTTCTTTGCGCAAGCTAACTCCCTCGCTGTTCTGCGCTGTGGGCGGGGTCGTACTCATCAGCTGGCACGCACTGATCAACGGCGACAAGCCAGATATACTGACAAACGTGGCCGGAATTCTATGCGCAGCGGGCGCGTTAGTGACATGGAGTTGGTTCGCAGTGAGCAACGCTCGGCGGCTGGCTCAGGTAACCAGCGTTTCCGCCCATGACTGGGCACTGCTGACAGGGGTCATGACTGGCGCTCAGTCACTGCTTTTGGCGGTACCTGTCCTGGGCTGGCAGGTCGGAACGCATGACAACTCCGAATGGCTACACTTTGTCATGGTAGCCGGTGGCGTAGCGTTTTTATCTTCGGTTGTGGGTAATGCGTGCTGGAATCAGGCGAGCCGACTTCTACCACTGGCACTAAGCGGACAAGTGCTCGTGATTGAGACGTTAGCGGCGCTGGTTTTTGGATTTCTATGGGAGCATCGGCTGCCCGACTCACATGAAATTGCGGCGATTGCGCTTCTGGTCACCGGTGTCGTGTGGTGTCTGAATTGTCATCGTACTCCCCGTCACTCTCCGGCTGTTTAACTCGTACAGAGATGCTATAGCGACAGGAATACTGACTGCCCCGTCATCGATGTAGCGTGATAGCGCTGCCCAGCGTTTCAGGCTGTAATCGAGTGCTCTGCTGATGGCTGAGCCTTCGGGCAGCAGATCGCGCTGGGCGCTCATCCAGGCATGGAGGATGTTCATCACCAGCGCCCTTCAGGCGCTGTATGAGAACGGTGCGAGAACTGATAGATCGAAATCTTAAGCTATTTGTGGAGTTAGAAGCTCGGTAGCCCGCTGGTTCTCAGGAATCATCGGCGTCCTGGTCATGCTCAGCGTCACAATTGCACCAGTTACTAGCAGTCCACCTGCAATGGCGAACGCCCAGTTGTAGCTTCCGGTTTCGTTGATGACATAGCCAGTCACAACGGGCGCCAACATGCCGAAAATGTTACCGCCCACCACGACAAATGCCATCGCCCGGCCCACATCGCCCGAGCTTGGGAGCATGTCGTTGAGCAAAGAGAAGTTCAACGATGTGGTCGAAGCGATGCCTGCCAAGGTGAGGGAGAAAATCAACACCAGGAGGGCGATGTTGTCGGCAAACGGGATCAGCAAAATGCAGCTTGCGATCAGCATGGTCAGGGCGATGACGTTACGACGTTTGCCAGAGGCGGCACCACCGCCGTTCTTGAGATACTGGTCGCTCAACTTGCCGATCACAATGCACAGCACCACGGCGGCTGCGTAAGGAATGGCTGTGAACAGACCGCTCTTGGCAATGGTCAGGTGTTTTACTTCTTGCAGGTAGCTCGGTAGCCATGTCAGGAACAGATACTGCGTGTAGACGTTGCAGCCTTGAGTGATAGCCAGGCCCCAAAGGGTCGGAGTTTTCAGCAGTTTTTTGAGGCCATAGGCCGCCGTTGCGGTATTGCCGGTTGAAGTGGTGGCGCGAGTGGCAACGATGTGTTCGCGCTCGTCTTTCGCAAGCCACTTCACCTGCTCAGGCTTGTCGTAGAAGAAGTACCACACCACTAGCCAACTAAACCCGATGGCGCCCGCGATCACGAAAGACAAACGCCAGCCGAATGCTGCAACCAATGCAGCGAGTACCACTGAACAGATCGCTGGGCCCGCATAAGAGCCGCTGTTGAAGATAGCGGTGATGGTGCCGCGCTCCGTGCTCGGAATCCATTCACGAATGACCTTGGCACCCACCGGGTTGCTAACCGATTCGCCGGCGCCCATGACTAGCCGTGCAGCCAACAGACTGGCAAAGCTGGATGCTGCACCTGTGAGTGCCGTTGCCAGAGACCAGATGAAAATACCTAAGCCGCCGACGCGTTTCACGCCGTACCTATCAATCAGCAGGCCGACCGGAATCAGGAAGAGCGCATAGCTCCAGATGAAGGACGAGAATAGGTAGCCCATCCCGACTGATGTGAGATGAAACTCTTCTGCGATGGGTTTGGCCGCAATGGAAAGCGCGATGCGATCCATGTAATTGACCATGGCCAAGGAGAATAGGAAGACGGCTATCCAGCCTCTACGGTATGACATGTGTTCACCATTATTCTGATTGTGGTGTGTGCGTAACCGAGCTTCAGGCATGGCGTTGTGTTCAGGCGGACACGTATGCGAGAGCTCGTTTCTTTGCAGGGCTCAAAGTGTACTTTGTAATGATATAAGTCAATCTGTGTTTTCTGAAAAACAGATGGAACCAGACGACTGACGTGAGGCGTCGATGGCGATCGGCGGGCAGGAAAGAGCGCACGTGACCTAGACAGGTCGCGTGACAACTCCAGGGCAGGCGTTGGGCTTATTCGAAGAGAGCGGGGTCGACTTTGTGGCGTCTTGCCTGTTCCAGATGGCGTCGCATTTGATCAGCGGCTGCCAGTCGGTCGCCCCGTTCCAGGCACTCCAGAATCGCCAGGTGTTCTTCGGCTTGGCCTTTACGGGGTGTACGTGCGCTTGCCTGCCGGTATTCAACGAGCCGGCGTAGTTGGTCGAGGCGACGTACGGTCTGCTGTAGGAAGCGGTTGCCTGAACATGCCGCCAGAGTCTCGTGGAACAGAGAGTTGGCCTCAAACAACTCCTGTGCCGTCATCGTCAGATACCCACCATTGGCAATGAATTCCTGCTGCCGACGACAGGCCGCCAGGGTTTCGCGATCAAGCTGAAATGTCGGTGACAGAAGGCCGGAAGGCTCAATGGTGGCGCGGAAGGAGTAGCTTTCTTCATAGGCTTCGACAGAGTCGATCATCGGCAGCAGACGCCATCCCTGACCCGCACGCTGTTCGACCCAGCCTTCTTGCTGGATACGGGACAGTACGGCTCGCAGCGCTGCCCTGGAAACGTCAAACTGGCGCATAAATTCGATCTCAGTAAACAGCTCAGGAAGCTGTCTGCTCAGTCGCAGCTCTGCAAGTTTCAGGTAAAGAGGATCGTCGCTGTTTCCCATGACCTCAGAGACGAGATCACCCAGATCATCGCTCGCGCGGGCTAGGAAAAAACCTCTGTTGCGGTCATAGGTCAGCATGCCTTTTTCGACCAGATGGCCCATGGCGAACTTGACCGGCGTGCGCGACACATTGAGCGTCGTAGCCAGCTGGGACTCGACCAGGTGATGACCAACAGGGAAGCGTTCACGACGTACGTGGGAGACGATGTCACGCGCAATGCGTGCTTGCAGTGGGCTTAGAGGCATAGGATCGGGAACCAGAAAGAGCTGAACCACAGAGCTGCCATTCTAGCGCGTCGTGCCATGCAGCGGCAGAGACCACTCTTCTGATCTCCGCCGATGTGTTTTGAACGCGCAATATCTGTTCAGCGAACCTGATAGAACGGGAAAGCGCCGAACAGTACGCCCCCTAGGAACAATCCAAAGCTTGCTAGAATCGCCCACTTCAGCGCGAATCGCTGGTGATCGCCCAGGTCGACCTTGGCCAAGGCGACCAGCAAATAAAGCGAGGGCACGAGAGGACTCAATAAGTGAACCGGCTGGCCAACAACGGACGCGCGCGCAATTTCCAGTGGTGTAATGCCGTACTGGGCAGCGGTCTGAGCAATGACTGGCAGGATCCCGAAGTAGAACGCATCGTTCGACATGAAAAAGGTGAACGGCAGGCTCACCACGGCAGTGAATACTGCAAGAAATGGCCCGAAGCTCGGCGGAATCACGTACAGCAGGCTTTTGGCCATTGAGTCCACCATGCCGGTGCCGGACAGGATTCCAGTGAAGATACCTGCAGCGAAGATGACAGCCGTTACCGCCAGTACGTTGGCTGCGTGAGCTGCAATGCGGGCTTTTTGATCCTCGATTGTTGGGTAGTTGAGCGTGATCGCGATGGCAAAGCCGACCATGAACAGTATCTGGATCGGCATAGTGCCCAGCACTAGGCATGTGATGAGGGTCAGCGTCAGGATGAGGTTCGGCCAGAACATTTTCGGACGTCGGTTACCGTCACACTCTTCAGCAGAACCGGTACCCAGCGCCATCGATCCGTCGTGGAAATCGTCCAGGTGAATGATGCCAAGACGCGCACGCTCCTTTCTTCCCAGAATCAGGGCGGTGAACACCAGGCAGGCAGCACCGATCAGCATCCCAGGGATCATCGGAACAAAGATGTCCATGGCATCAACATGCAAGGCAGCGGCTGCGCGCGCGGTAGGGCCACCCCACGGGGAGATGTTCATGATGCCGCTGGCGATGTTGACCAGGCACGTCATCCCCAGAACGCTCATCCCCAGTCGCTGATAAAGCGGCAGAAATGCTGCACACGCAATCATGTAGGTCGTTGAGCTATCACCGTCCAGCGACACCAGCATGGTCAGCACGGCAGTACCGACCAGAACCTTCAAAGGGTCGCCTTTCACCAGCTTCAGGATGAAGCGCACCAACCCATCGAAAAGCCCTGCGTCAATCATGATCCCGAAGTACAGGATCGAGAACGTCAGCATGACGCCGGTAGGGGCCAGCGTTTTCACGCCGTCGAGCATCATCCCGCCCAAACCTGCGTAGTGCCCGCCAATCAGGGCGAACAGGATGGGGATCAGGATCAGAGCGATCAACGCCGAAAGGCGCTTGGTCATGATCAGGTACATAAAACAGATGACCATCGAAAAGCCAAGGATTGTCAGCACGGTCGAACTCCCTTTTTTCTTGTATTTGTAGGGCACCTGGCAGCCTGACAGCTGCAAGGTAGCCGGCGTGATTCAGGTCGAGACAGGCTCGATGCGCAAGGGAGGTTGAACGGATCGGGTGTGCGCAAGCTGGATCATGGTGGGCCTCATTTTCTTATGTTTATTTTTTTGAACCGTACCTGCCTGGCTGAGCGCGAAGAGGTACGTCCGATTTCGGTGGTGGGGTGAATCGGATGAATCAACATTGACCTATATCATTACAAAGTGCAATATTGCCCTCGCAAAAACATTGCTTGTACAGCCTGTGAGGATTAGCCAATGCCTGAGTCAAAGGGTCAAATCGTTTCCGCCAACGGGATCGAGTACCGTGTCAGCGACATTCGTGGGGTCGTGACTGACCTGGGCGGTGATTACGCAAAGCTGCCCTACAGCCTGCGAATCCTTGCCGAGAACGTTTTGCGCGGGGAGGCTGACCCTGAAGCCGCGCTCAAAGTCATCTGCGCCCGCTCCAAAGAATTCGATATCCCTTTCCGACCAGCCCGTGTTGTCCTGCAGGATCTGCTCGGTACGCCTGCGTTGGTCGACCTCGCCGGGCTGCGTGATGCTGTTGCCGAGAAAGGTGGCAATCCACGCCTGGTCAACCCTGTCACTCCAACTCACCTCGTCGTGGATCACTCGCTCAACGTCGAGCGTTGGGGGGATGCCAGCGCACTTGCCGATAACGAAGCCATCGAGCGTGAACGCAATGCCGAACGTTTTCAGTTCCTGGACTGGTGCAACAAGGCGTTCAGCAATTTGTCGATTATTCCTTCGGGCAAGGGCATCCTTCACCAGATCAACTTGGAGCGCCTGACTACGGTCGTGGGGACTCAGCGTCGTGACGGCGAGCTGTGGGCATTCCCGGATACATTGGTCGGCACCGACAGCCACACCACTATGATCAATGCCATTGGCGTGTTGGGCTGGGGTGTAGGCGGTATCGAAGCTGAAGCGGCAATGCTGGGTAAATCGTTGATGCTGCGTTTACCGGAGATTGTCGGCGTACGTCTGGAAGGCACGTTGCCTCAAGGCTACTTGGCAACGGACATCGCACTGGCGCTCACTGAGCAACTGCGCAAGGCTGGCGTGATCGGTTCATTCCTGGAATTCTTCGGCCCTGGCGTACCACAACTGTCGCTGGCTGATCGTGGCACTTTGTCCAACATGGCGCCTGAGTTCGGCGCAACCGCGGCGATGTTCGCGATTGATGATCGTACTCTGCATTATTTGCGCATGACGGGTCGTGGCGGTCAGATTTCCGGCCTGACTGAGGCTTATGCTCGCGCTCAAGGCCTGTGGCATGACAGCCTGGGTGAGGCTGAGTACAACCGCGTCGTAACGCTGAATCTCAGCTCTGTTGCGCGTTCAATTGCGGGGCCCAAGCAACCACACCAACGAATTGTATTGGGTCAAAAAGCACCAGCGACCAACCTTCCAGTTGGCTTGGACAACGGCTCGGTCGTCCTCGCGGCTATCACCAGCTGCACTAACACTTCTAACCCACGCGGCGTGATCGCCGCCGGGTTGGTCGCGCGAAACGCACGTAAACGTGGCTTGAAGCGTGCTCCTTGGGTCAAGACGTCCTTTGCACCTGGCTCGATGGTCGTTTCTGATTACCTCGAACGTTCCGGGCTCAACGAAGATCTCGACGCATTGGGCTTCAACCTGGTCGGTTACGGCTGCACCACCTGTAACGGTATGTCGGGGCCACTGCTGAGCCCTGAGATCGAAGCAGAGATCCGTAGCCGCAAGCTGGAAACCGTGGCAGCGACCTCCGGCAATCGTAATTTCGAAGGTCGGGTTCACCCACTGGCTCGCGAAGTCTTCATCATGTCGCCGCCGCTGATTGTTGCTTATGCCATCTCCGGCACCTATTTGATCGATCCGGAGAAAGATGCTCTCGGCCTGGATGACAACGGTGTGCCTGTTTACCTGCACGAGCTGTGGCCAAGTGACGAAGAACTAACACGGATCGAAGCGGACAACCTGACCGCAGACCTCTTCGACAAGGCGTACGAAGATATCCCTCGTGAAGCAGGTTTGATTGCCAGTGACTTGCGTGCAGGCGTCAGCGACCAATATGCCTGGCAGGCCAGCAGTACGTACATCCGCAAACCCCCGTACTGGAGCGACGCGGTCACGGCTACGGATACCCGCAAAGATCTCAGCAATATGCGTGTCCTCGCCATGCTGTCAGACAACATCACCACCGACCACATTTCTCCATCGGGTGCGATCCTGCCGGAAAGTGATGCGGGTCAATACCTGCAGTCCCACGGAATCGCTGTGCCTGAGTTCAACTCCTACGGCACTCGTCGGGGCAACCATGAGGCTGCACAGCGTGCGACCTTCGCAAGTCCACGCCTGAAGAACGAGCTGCTCGAAGATGGTCGCGAAGGTCCATGGACACTGCTGCTGCCCGAGAAAGAAGTCACAACGATTTTCAAGGCTGCTGAGGTCTACGCGGATCGCAAGCAGTCGCTGATCGTCGTTGCCGGTAAGGAATATGGAAGCGGTTCCTCTCGCGACTGGGCAGCCAAAGGCCCACGGCTGCTGGGTGTTCGTGTTGTGGTCGCAGAGAGCTTCGAGCGTATCCACCGCACGAACCTGGCAGGGCTCGGCATCCTTCCGCTGCAGTTCGAGCAAGGTGTCTCGCGTCAAAGTCTCGGTCTGAACGGCCGCGAAACCTTTAGCGTAGAGGGCATCACTGATGACTTCCAGCCAGGCGCCAAGGTCACTCTGGTGATTGAACGCGAAAACGGCGAAACCGAGCGCGTCAGCGTCGTGAGCCGTCTGGATACCTTCGAGGACGTTCGTTACTTGCGCAGCGGTGGTTTGTTGCCGCAGTTGCTGATCGAAAGCATGAAGAACGCATCCGCCAACTGATGCGCCGCTGATTTGTCGTAGGAGATATCAAATGACTCAAAGACGTATCCCGGCCGTTTACATGCGTGGCGGCTCCAGTAAGGGCGTGTTCTTTCTCGACAAGGATCTGCCGCCTGCTGGCCAAGAGCGGGATGCCATCCTTCTTCGTGTGATCGGCAGTCCAGATGTGTACGGCAAGCAGATCGACGGAATGGGTGGTGCTACCTCCAGTACCAGCAAGGTTGTGATCATCGGTCAATCAAGTCGTGAAGATTGCGACGTTGATTATCTGTTCGGGGCTCCGGCCATCGAGACACCGGTTATTGACTGGTCAGGTAACTGCGGCAACCTGAGTTCGGCTGTTGGCCCGTATGCGATCTCTGAAGGCTTGGTGGATGCTCCTCGTGATGGCATCGCCGTTGTCCGTATATGGCAGGCCAATATACAGAAACGAATCATCGCCCACGTGCCGATGCGCAACGGTGAGGTGCTGGAGGAGGGTGACTTCGTACTTGATGGTGTGGCGTTTCCAGCTGCTGAAATCGTGCTGGAGTTTCTCAAGCCTGGCGGGTCGGACGGCAGCATTCTGCCCACCGGTAACGCTGTCGATGAACTGGACATTCCAGGCATTGGCCTTATGCCCGTCACGTTGTTGAACGCGGGTAACCCCACCATTTTCCTTGAGGCTGACCGAGTGGGTCTCAAAGGTACCGAAACTCAGGATCAGGTCAATGGCGATGCCGAGCTCCTGGCGCGCTGTGAAACCATCCGTGCGCATTGCACTGTTGCGATGGGGTTGGCCGCAACCGCCGAAGAGGCAACTCGTCTGCGTCCGCATACGCCCAAGCTTTGCTTTGTGGCCAAGCCTCAGAGCTATCAGGCTGCGGGTGGCAAGTTCGTCGAGCCAGGTGATATCGACGTGATCGCCCGGATCCTGTCGATGGGCAAGCTGCACCACGCGATAACGGGTACTGGCGCAGTCGCGGTTGCTGTCGCGGCTGCTCTTGATGGCACGCTGGTGAATCGTATCGTTGGCGACATTGGGGATCGCCAAGTTCGTATGGGGCATACCGCCGGCAGCGTGGCAGTAGGCGCGAAAACCGTGCTGGAAGATGGTGGCTGGAGTGTGGACAAGGCTGTGATGAGCCGCAGTGCTCGCCGGCTGATGGAAGGTTGGGTACGAGTTCCTGAAGTTCTCTGATTCAGCCCGTGTTCATGTCGGTTTGCGCCCGGCATGAGCACACCGCCCCGTTCAATAATAAAAACAACAGAGAACCATTCCATGAGTTCATCCCAATTCCCTAGGCACTCGATGCCCCGCCGTCAATTCATCCAGCTTTCTGCGCTAGCGGCGGGCGGTGTCTTAGCGGGTGGCTTCACCCTCCCGGCACATGCTGCTTCTACCAGCGATGAAAGTAAAATGACGAATAACAAACCCTCGCGGACCCCTCGGTTTGCTTACGTTGGATCGCGCACAACCAAAGAGCGAAATGCCCGTGGCGTAGGTATTACCGTCTACCGTTATGCGCCTGAAACCGGCGCGTGCACATTGGTTCAGACGCTCAATGATCTGGTGAACCCATCATTTTTGGCCTTCAATCACTCGCAGACCCATCTTTACTGCGTGCATGGTGATCTCAGCGAAGTGAGCTCGTTCGCCATTGACGAGAAGGCCGGTGAATTGACCAGGCTCAATACCGTTGGCACCCAAGGCAAAAACCCCGTTCATCTCAGCGTCGATCCGACCGGTAAGTTTCTGGCTGTTGCAAACTATGCCACTGGCGGCTTTGCGATCTTCCCGATTCAGGATGATGGTAGCCTCGGCGAGCTGGCTCATCTGGAGTCTCTGCCCGGCGAACCTGGGCCCCATAAAGTGGAACAAAGCAGCTCTCATCCACACATGATCCCGTTCGACCCGTCCGGACGATTCCTGGTTATCCCCGACAAAGGGTTGGATGGCGTCTTCGTCTATCGCGTGCAGCAGAACAACGCGAAATATGGTGCTACCCAGGTCAGCATGGTCAAAGCCCGTGAGGGGGCGGGCCCGCGCCATGTGGTGTTTACACCGGCAGGGAAAAACGCTTACGTCGTGAACGAACTCGACAGCAGCGTCACAGGGTACGCCTACGATGCCGATCAAGGTTCGCTCCAGCCTCAGGAGATTATCTCCACACTGCCATCCCACTTCACAGGCAATAGCCGTGCGGCGGCCATCGTGATGGCGCCTTCCGGTAACTATCTCTATGTGTCGAATCGGGGGCAGGACGGCGTGACGACCTTCGCGATAGAGCCAAATGGTGCGTTTGCCGCCAAATCGCACACTGCGTCTCAAGGTCGTAAGCCTCGCTTTATGAATCTCACGCCGGATGGCACGCGCCTGTTTGTTGCCAACGAAGAAAGCGACACCATTGTCAGCTTCGACGTCGATCAGGTTACTGGAGAGCTTGCCGCGAACGGCCAAGTCATCAAGACCGGCAGCCCTGTGTGCATGATCTTCAAAACTATCTGATTGACCGGCCCCTGGCCTTGAGAGCTCATTTTGATCGAACTCATAAACTCGCCAGGGTTCTGGCTGGCCGTGATGCAAATCATCGCCATCGATATTTTGTTGGGCGGCGACAACGCGGTTGTAATCGCGCTGGCGTGTCGCAAGCTCCCCGAAGCACAACGTAATCGCGCCATTATTGGCGGTGCTCTGGGCGCGATCCTATTGCGAATAGGGATGATATTCTTCGCACTTCAGCTGTTGGAATGGCCTTTCCTCAAGCTCATTGGTGCCTTATTGCTCCTCTGGATCGGTATCAAGCTGATGGTTCCTGAGGATGAGGATGCACACGACAACATGACGGCGAGCCCAAAGCTTTGGGGCGCGATCAAGACCATCATCGTTGCCGACGCGGTCATGAGTCTGGACAACGTGGTCGCAGTAGCAGGGGCCTCCGGCGGGCAGATTGAGCTGATGGTCTTTGGTATCGTGATCAGTATCCCGATCATCATCTGGGGCAGCAAGTTGGTACTGCATTTCATGGATCGATATCCGATTGTCATCACCCTTGGAGCTGCATTGCTCGGTTGGATCGCGGGCAGTATGGCGATCACTGATATAAGCCTGCCGGCGGTACCGGCCTGGGCTCATTACGGTGCCGGCATCGTCGGCGTGGCAATAGTATTGATCATCGGAAAATGCATTGTCAGTTCGAATGCAGCTGCGGGTGATAAATCAGAAATAGAGAGGAGAGAGTAGCCGTGGAATTTGATCTTGCCGCCGTACGAAAAGACATCGCTCCACAGGGAAAGCTGCGGGTCGCAATTAACCTCGGTAATCCTGTACTGGCGAAGCTTGACGAGAAGACCCAGGTTTTCTCAGGC
Organism: Pseudomonas sp. 58 R 3; assembly: GCF_900006605.1. Classification (NCBI taxonomy): domain Bacteria; kingdom Pseudomonadati; phylum Pseudomonadota; class Gammaproteobacteria; order Pseudomonadales; family Pseudomonadaceae; genus Pseudomonas; species Pseudomonas sp. 58 R 3. Next base: position 11,491 of record NZ_CVTT01000066.1, read on the forward strand.
GTGTCGGTCGTGTTGGCCAATGCACTCGCTGATGAGCTTGGAATTGCTATTTCACTGACCGCCTATGACGCCGCCGGCAAGGTCTTCGCAGCACTTGAGGAAGGCGCTTGGGATCTTGCGTTTCTCGCCATTGAGCCAGTCAGGGCTGAGAAAATTTCCTTCTCAAACCCCTACGTCTGCATCGATGGCACCTATCTGGTGCGAACGCAAAGCAAGTCTGATCGAGCTTCTGAATTGGACGCGGTCGGCTGCAGGATCGCAGTGGGCAGGGGAGCGGCGTATGACCTGTTCCTGTCCCGGACGTTGAAAAATGCTGAGTTGGTTCGAGCGAACACTTCAGCCGCCGCCGTTGACGAGTTCTTGAAGCTTGGACTCGATGCAGCTGCAGGTGTTCGTCAGCCGCTGGAGCGCTTCGCCCGAAGTACGACAGGCGTCAGGGTGTTGAGTGACAATTTTACGGAAATTCGTCAGGCGATGGCTGTTCCGAAAGGCAGAGCGCTTTCTGCTGAGTACGTCCAGAACTTCATCAATCGCTGTCTGCGCAGCGGACTCGTTGCCAAAGCGCTGGGCGACAGTGGCGAGCCGGATGCGCGAGTTGCTCAGCCCTACGTGGGGTAGACCTAAAAATCATTCCGCGCTTTTTGGGCAATGCGGCGTTGTCGTCTGGTGACTTCGTACATCGTGCCATTTTGGAAATCCGCAATGCCAATGAGGAGCAGATTGCCGAAGGTGGCGACAATAATCGCTTCCCGATCTACCCGCAGCGGCTGGTCGCTGACATTCGCCGTGTACTGCCATCTGAAGGCATCGTAGCGTTGGATAACGGCATCTATAAGGCTTGGAATACGGGAACCCAGACTTCGTCAAATACGCCGAAGCCTACGGCGCCTTTGGTCACCGCGTGGAGAGCGCAGAGGGCCTGGCGCCCCTGCTGGAGCACGGCATCAAGACGCCCGGTGTACACGTCATCGACTGCCCAGTGGACTACTCCGAGAACGACCGCATCCTGAATCAAGCATTTCTGCGCGCTTTCGGAAGCCGTCCCCAAGCGATGCAGAAGGTATTATTCAAGGCGGCCACTGGCCACGGCCCAGACGCGTGATCAAGAGGGGGATGGGATCAGTCCTGATTCCTTATAGCTTTCTATCAAATCATCGAATTGGTGAATGTCCGTGCGCGTTCGCGCAATGAGTTGCGCACCGGCGACGGCCGTGTAGATCGCACGTGCCCGTCGCTCGCGGGAGTACACATCCCCCCATTCAGCGTCTTCCAACACTTGGATCAACCACGCCACGTTTATGTCTGCAAATGCCCTGACTTCAGCCGTAACCTCTTCAGGCAGATCTTCGTATTCGGCTGCCATGAAACTGGAAAGACAAAGTCGGTTAGCATTTTCCAGCGACGTCCGAAAGATTGAAGGAAACAGCTGCAAGCATTCCCACGGATCAGAATGAGTCGTCCGGATTTGTGACAGCGCAGCCGATGTGTCTTCCCAGTAACGGCGAGCAACCGCGGAGCCCAAGGCCGCTTTGCTAGGGAAATGGTAATAGATACTCGCGTTCTTGATGCCGACTTCATCTGCGATGCTTCTGAAATTGATCCCACTATAGCCGTGTAGCTGCGCAGCGGATTTCGCCGCTGTCAGGATAGCTTCCCGTGCGTTTTCGCTCACCTTGCACCTCTCTGATTTCCTGCAGGTATAGGCCAATCCTACTCCAACGTACAGTACCTGCCAATTGACAGGTAGGGTGTTGACAAAGGGAATTCCTGGTCGCAATATTCACCTACCAACTGACAGGCAGGTAGCTGGATATGACTATTGCATCTCAACAAGCTGACGTTTCATCCATCCCACAGATGAAAATCTACGACTGGTTCGACGGCCCTTATCCAGCTCGGGTGCGCATCGCGCTGGCCGAAAAAGGGCTGCTGCCGAAGATTGATTTCGTGTCAGTGAATCTTTGGACGGGCGAACACAAACAGCCTGAGTTTCTGGCAATCAACTACTCAGGAACGCTTCCTGTGCTTGAACTTGCCGACGGGACGTTGATCGCAGAGTGCACCGCGATCACGCAGTACCTGGACACTCTGGATGGCAATCCGTCACTCACCGGAGAGACGCCGTTGGAGAAGGGTCTCATCCACATGATGACCAAGCGCGCAGAGATCGAGTTTCTCGATGCGGTGAGCGTTTACTTCCACCATGCCACCCCTGGCTTGGGGCCAAAGGTCGAGCGCTATCAAAACGCTGAGTGGGGCGCGAAAATGGGCGAGAAAGCCGTACGCGGTATGCGCTATTTCGACAACCTTTTAACGTCTCGGCCGTTCGTTGCTGGCGATAAATTTTCCATGGCCGATATCGCCGTTCTGGGGGGGATGATCTTCGCATCACTGGTGAAGCTTGCGGTTCCAGAGCAATGCGTTGCTCTCAAAGCCTGGCACGCCAAAATGCAGGAACGCCCAAGCGTTCAAACGTGGCGCGCGCTGGTCGAGCAAGGGGCACCGAAGAGCTAAAGAGTTAAGGGTAATGCATCCACCGTAGCGCTATTGGTGGATGTGACTCACTCTTTTTCAAAGAAGGCATGGCGATCAGGGGCGTCTCCCAAAGCAGGGGGAACGCCCCATTTGCTTTGGTTGCCGACTATCAATGGAAGTGGTGAAACAGAGCCACAGTTTCTCCCTCGCACGAGGCAGGAGCCTTGTGGTGGCCATCATACAGCTGGCTTGAGTGATCGAGGGCACCGGGGAAACGAACGGCGGCGATCACTGACGTTCTTGCCCAATGAAATCAACGAATGCCCGTAATGGAGCGGACATCAATCTACTGGAAAAATAGAGCCACGGCCCTTCAAAGGTATCCCACCATTCATGTAGAACTGGCTGAAGATCACCCCGTTGGAAATGCGGGTGCAGCCAGTTTTCGAAGGTTGCGATTATGCCCTTGCCACTTCGCGCCAGATCAATAGCCGCTGCAGCTCCATCGACTCCAATGACCAATCTGCCGGGCGGGTCGACGCTCAGGGTTTCCCCATTCTTTCCAAAGTCCCAACTGACCATTGCTCCGCTGGAATAGCGTAGACGGATGCAATCGTGATTCATCAACTCACTTGGATGTGAGGGGATGCCGCGCGACGTTAGATAGGACGGGGCGGCAGCCAAGGCAAGTTGCTGCAACCTTGGTCCTATGGGAACGGCAATGGTGTCCTGCGCAAGGTGTTCCCCATAGCGTATCCCGGCGTCGCAGCCTGCTGCGGTAACGTCTACAAGGCGATCTTCGACCATTATCTCGATCCGAACTTCTGGATAGCGTGCGAGAAAGCGATCAATGAGTGGCGGTAGGATGTCTACCATGACCGCGCCTGTCACGTTCAACTTCAACGCGCCTCGCACGTCTTGAAGGGAACTGGCGACATCTGCGAACACTGCTCTCATTTCTCCGAGAAGCGGAGTCATTCGCTCTGCCAGCTCAAGCCCTGCCGCCGTCGGGACAACGCTTCGAGTGGTACGGATGAGCAGGGGAACGCCCAAGCCCGACTCCAGCGCAGAGATCCGTTCGCTCACGGTTGATGGCGACAAGCCAAGCCGCTTGGCTGCCGTCCGAAAACCTTTTTCGTGGAAAACCGCAAGAAAAATCGATAGGTCATCCAGAGAGCATTGATCAATATTGTTCGCCATAGCGATCAGACTATTCGGATTCAAACGGGTTATCAATCATCCGCACGCGCGATACAAAGAGTGCGTACACGCTATGCGCTCCAGTCGAGCGTGTTGTTGATAGACCTCAACGGATAGCCAATGGAGTTCTGCAATGAGCCAAAAAAACGTACTTATCACCGGTGCGAACAAGAGTATCGGGTTCGAAACCGCCCGTGAAATGGGCATGCTGGGTTATCGAGTTTGGCTAGGTAGCCGCGACGAAAGTCTGGGTACGCTTTCCGTATCCCGACTGTTGGCCGATGGTATAGATGCCCGCTTGGTCATCCTTGATGTGCGCGACATCGATAGCATTAGGGCGGCGTCTGAACGGGTTTTGGAGGAAGACGGCAAGCTGGACGTCCTTATTAACAATGCGGGTATATCAGGCGCTCAACCCATCGCACCCAGTGAGCAAGACATTGGCGACATCCAGAATGTTTACGACACCAACGTGTTTGGGCCGATCCGGGTTACTCAAGCCTTCCTTCCTCTTCTGAAAGCAGCGCAGAAGGCCTGTGTGGTGATGGTGAGTAGCGGGTTGGGTTCGCTGACCTGGACTTCTGATCCAGCACATCCGTACTCTCGGGTCGATGCGATGGGTTACAACAGTTCAAAATCTGCGTTGAATGCGGTAACCATTGCATTTTCCAAAGAGTTCGCTGCTTTCGGCATCCGCGTGAACGCCGTTGACCCAGGCTATACCGCCACCGATTTTAATGGGCATTCGGGCTACCGGACAGTGGCCCAGGCAGCTTCGGGTATCGTGTGGCTAGCCTGTCTTGATTCGTCGGCCATCACTGGCAAATTCTTTTTTGACCAAGAAAGTGCACCGTGGTGATTGAAACCTTTTGTTAGGGCCTACGGACGGGAAAGATCGCTTGAATCAAGCGCCCTCTAATTTCCACCATCATCGCTAATGATCGAGCTCGGTAAGTGAGTTGGCCGGACGCTCACCGGCTCTCCGAATGTTGGGTAACGGTATTCTGTAGGCGGCCCCGATCGGTCAGAAACAGAGATGTTCAATCGCTTCATGGAAAAGCGCTTCGGCTTTGCCGCGAAGTCGCAGATATTCATCAAACATTTCGCTATCGAAATCAGGGTGCTCCAACAATTCGAATGCGCTTTTGCTTAGGGCATTGGCCTCGTTGAAAAGCTTTTGATTCTGCTCCATGGCCAACTGGCGGCAGGCCATCATTGTGGTGTGGGTGTTGTTGTATCGCATGGCTTAAATCCTTCGTCAGCAGGTCTCTCTGGTTGTGTGACCCGCTTGCAAAGCCGCCGTATCAAATTGGTTCTTCCTGAGATATCGATTAATTCAGCGATTCAGCTGCGCCTGAATTATCGCCTTTTTAGATCGACGCTTCGCCATTTCAAAAAATATGAACCTCATCGCCGCGCCTCAAACCTAACAACTTATAACCAGTAACCGGGAGGTGCGTCATGCAAGTGACCTATTTTTGGATTGGCCTGATGGTCATTCTGTTGTTGCTGGACTTATGGGTCCTCAATAGCGTCTGGCGTAGCGATAACAGCACGGCCAGCAAGGCGGGTTGGACGGCGTTGGTCGTGGTATTACCGTTTGTGGGGTTGGCTATTTGGGCGATTGCGGGTCCGCGCGGCATCACCAAAGGCCCGTCCTCTCCAGAACACAGTAAGGGTTGATCAAGGGGCCGTATGAAGGAGCCTGTTCATCGGGACCTGCACAGTCGCAATTACCCCGTCGATGAAGACATGGTTTTGCAACGCAAGGTCTGGCGTTTCGAGCGATGGGGCTGGTACGGCTTGGTTGTGCTGATTGGGCTCACCTTGGCAGGACTGTTCTCCAAAGGCCCCCTGAGCAGTGCAGAGGCACGCAGTGCCGATGGACAACTGCGGGTCGAGTACCAGCGGTTCCTGCGCAATGGCTCTTCCGATGAGTTGATCGTCCATCTTCAGGGCAAACCCCGCGAACCGGTTGAAGTCGAAATCAGTGGCGAATTGTTGCGCGGCTTTGAAATTGAAATGCTTCAACCGCAGCCACTCAAGGCGAGTGCCGCAGGCGAGGGCGTAAGGCTGTGGGTGCTCAGCGACGACGCAGGGCAGGCGATCGTGCACCTGACGGTGCACAGCGATGGTGTGGGCACTTTTACGACGCGCGTTTCGCTGCCAACCGGCGCCTCATTGGGTTTCTCACAGTTCATCTATCCCTAGGGGGGCATCATGGATTCGGTGTTACGGGCAGCTGCTATCTACCTGGTGTTGATGATCCTGTTCAAGATCGCCGGCCGGCGTTCGCTTGCGGAGCTGACCACTTTCGACCTGGTGCTGTTGATGGTGATTGGCGAGGCGACCCAGCAGGCGTTGCTGGGCGATGACTTTTCGCTGACCAATGCGGTGCTGGTGATCGCAACGCTGATTGCAATAGACATTGGTTTCTCACTGGGCAAACAGCGTTCACGCTGGTTTTCCCGCCTGCTTGATGGCGGCCCGACGATAGTCGTCGAGCATGGCAATGTGCTCCATGAGCGCCTCAAGCGTGCGCGGTTGGATGAAAGCGATATTCTTGAAGCCGCTCGATCCGCTCAAGGCATCGTGGAGATCAATCAGATCAAATTCGCGATCCTTGAGCGCAACGGAAAAATTTCCGTCATTCCTTCTGAATAGATCCAGACTAACGCCGTAAGAAACACAGTTTTTCGATGAGATCAATCAACGACTCGTGGGCGACCGGTTTGCTGAGCGTCCGCTATCAACCGGGTTCGGCGGCGTGATCATGCTCGCCGCCGCCGGCCAGTTCCTGCTGTTGTTGCTGTTCTATTCAGGGCTTTACCGGCACCGGGGCTGGGTACGCCTGTTTGGCTGGGTGTACCTGCTGTAAAGGTCGTGCTGCATATCAGTGATTGAGGAGGCGTCATGAGGGAAACATCCAAACCGCACACCTCGGGGCATACCGAGCAAAAGGTGCGTCCCGATACGGCAAAGCGTAACGACAAATCGGAGGACCCGGCGGTCAACCGCCCCTGGGAGGTGGACGTCGATCAAGGCGGCGTCGCACCTGGAGGGCCTTCAAAAGACCCTGAGTCAGGGGCGTGATAACTGGCCGTGCGTCAGCCCTGTTTTCGACAGGGCTGTCAGCTACCTTCGCTTGGCGCGGTGAATGCGCATCCACTCTTGGTAAGCGGCGGTGCGTTGCGCATCTGCGACTTTCTTCGCTTCGATGAAGCGCGCCCACGTCTGGGCATCGCCGCTGTAGGACTCGATGCTTTTGTACGCTTGCGCATCGAGCCGGTCGGCTTCGAAAAACATCTGGTTATTTCGCGCGACCTCATCATCGCGTGCTTGTCTCATCGTATAACCAAGCGTCTGGCTGTTCATCATGCGAGACCCTGCGCCCATTGCACCTGCGTCGCGGCGCTCCAGCGCACCTGTGTGATGCCGTATTTTTCCGCCATCGGTTTGGAAACACGCTTGAGGGTGTGTTGGCCAAATTTGGGTATGACGGCGACACCTGCATCGCAACTGGCCCAATGCCAAGCCTCGGCATTGTTCATTTGCGATGCGCGCAGGATGAACGACTTCGGTTCGCCGTGAAGTTGATACTCGATGGTAAAGAGATTGTTATCTTTCATGAGGCCTCCCTATGCTCATGAATTACAGATATTTGACGTCAAAAAAAATTCAAAAAATTGTCCGACAATTCGATGGGTGAGCGCCGGCGCTTATCACACCTCAATCATCTACTGTAAAAGTGACCCACCCGGCCGCATTCGTGGGTCGCTCTATATCGACGATGACGCCACTGACGGTGGCGCCACCGGGTAAATTGACCGCGACAAAGTTAGGATTGCCCGGCCAAGCCAGTGGCGTGTCGAAATCCAAACGCGCAATGGTCGGCTTGCCTCTACTGCTCATTCGGATGTTTACTGGATCATTCAAGCGTTCATCTGATGGTGTCCCCAAATGGCGCGATGCAGTCATCACACTGGCAATACCTTGGAAGTCGTAAGACATGCTGATTTACCTCATCTAAACGGGGCGGCTGCCTCCGATTTCAGTTATGCGGCGTGTTGTTTGTGGGAATGCGTGCACGGTTTTGAATCTGGTCTTGCGATAGAGAAGGGCTCGCAAATGATCGTTCAATCCAAATGACTGAGTGGTGCGTTCAGTGCTGATGGGCCGTTATCGTCGGATCGGTGATCTGAATAACGGTGCCCTGTTGCCATGCGTCCGCACCGGGTGCGATGGGTGGCGCAACTATATCGATGCGAGTCTGCTTCTTTTCGGTGCTGTCGATACCCATTCGCTGATCTCGCTCGGCGACCATCCCAGGGTCGGCCTGGCCATCGGTGGTAAACCCCATCATCAGTTGCGGCGCACCCAGCGGCAGACGTTTGTGGAGGTCGGTATGCCAGGTGTGCCAGGTCTTACCGTAGGTATGTACCAGTTTTTCCATCAGGGCGTGCTCGGCCACTTCGGGGATGCCCGGCGCGATAAGTTGTCCTGATTTCACTTCATGCACGTGGCTGTGCCAAAGCGCCTTTTCAGGGGCTGGCAGCGTGTTGAATAACTGTTCGCTGATGATGTATTCCACGCCCATCAACTTTGCATCCTTGCGATTACCGTCGTAGATCACGCATTGAATCACCTCCTCGTTGAGAATCGCGCAGTAATGATGCGCTTCCATCTGTACCTCAGGATGGCCGTTATAAAAGTGAAAACCGTCCAGATAGGCGTTCAATGCATCAATAGGCGCACGAGATTGGAGCAGGGCTGCACCGGCTTCCAAGGTTCGGGTAGATGCAGTAGTGGGTTCGCCGGGTGCCCCCACATTCGAGGGGGAATCATTGCCAGCGCAGGCGCTTAGCAGCGTAAAGGTTGCTGCCAGGGAACATGACTTGGCCATGCGGGCTGTCTTGATAATCATTGTCATAGGTTCCATCCTCTTGCTCTCTCAAGCTGACTGGGGAAAGTCAGGTTCAACCTCTGTAGACGTTGGAAAACGGGACGCCGTGCACGTTCAAAACACTTTCGCTTGAACATTGATTGATCTGAAGGTGGTCTTTGGAACAGGGTGATAGCGCAATCGCTCGTGCGCAGGAGCAATTATCATGTTTGCCGCCGCTTCTATCGTGGAGTACTTCAAACGCAATCGACCGGTCATTGCGACAGCCGAGTCCTGTACCGCGGGAAAAATTATCACACTGCTTTCGGAGGTCGACGGCGGAGGGGCATGTATTGAGAGTGGCGATGTTGTCTATTCGGCAGAAGCGAAACACCGACTATTTGGGCACCGTATCACTGCGCTTAAACATAAGCGATATTGGCGCGGCTGTACCATTCTCAAAGCCGTTCATAGGGGATGGGCCATTTGAAATCCGGTTATATCCAGGAGCAAATACTTTTCTCCTCAAAGAGTGGGAGAGGGCAACATGAAATAAAGTTTTAACGCTGTGCATATCCCTCGACGAGTGGCGTGCAGCAGGCTCCCTAAGCGTAACAGCAGCGGCAGGCGCAATTTCCTCGCCATCACCACTAGGGTTGTGGGTCGACGTCCAGCAGCAGTTCTCCGCCGGGCAGTTTTTCAGTGTGGCGCACCACCCCACAGCAGGTGCCGCCCTCCCATTCGAAGGTCAGTGTGTGAGCCTGTTGTAGCTGGCTAGGCCAAGGCCGTGCGAGTTGCAGCTGAAATCCAGACGCTGTGCGCATTATGCGTGCTCTGCATTCGCTCGCGAGTGGGTTCACGCCGAACAGCGTGTCCATCAGGTAAGCAATTTTGATTGATTGCATCGTCGCTTCAGTAGAGTCCGCCATATGAAGTCCTGTTTGTTACCCCACGGATGAACGCCTGGAAGACTGTCTCGACATGACCATTTCTTCCAGTATTTCCCGTATGAGCCTATTGATTCCTGGTTCCCCGTGATAGTGGGCGCGATTGATATTTGCGATGGTGAACTGATCAGCGTCGTGCGCCGTCACGGTCACCGAAAGGCTGCCGTCGGGATTGAACGCACAGTTAACTTCGCAGTTAGGAAGGCGAGCGCAAAGGGCTGTTTCAACCTCCACTTTGGTTAGCGTGTCCATCAGTTCACCGGATTAAAAGCCCGAACACGACAAGGCTAGTTCAAAATGCCGCGGCGTAAATGCTGGCAAGATAATGGCGTTGCGCGACGTACCTTTAGAGGTAACTGTTCTCGTAACGATAGATTCTTTAAACCTTCCTTATCAGGGCGGTGTCGATTCCTGGGCACACTTCGCGAGGAAAGGGATAGAAGATGATAGGGATCGTGATACCTGCTCATAACGAAGAACGCTATATCAGCAAATGCCTTGAGTCCGTACTCCTCGCCGTTGAACACCCGTCACTAAACAGTCAGCCGGTCGAGGTACTCGTCGTCTTGGATGACTGCTCAGATAGCACGCAGGCATTAGTCGCGGCGATGGGCGTAAAGTCGATTGATGTCGCCTTTCAAAACGTGGGTAAGACAAGAGCTGTAGGGGCTGAGCATTTGCTGAAAGCTGGTGCACGGTGGCTTGCTTTCACGGATGCCGATACCGTTGTACCGCCCGATTGGCTGGCGCGTCAGATTGAGTTTGACGCTGACGCGGTGTGTGGAACAGTTGAGGTCGACAGCTGGAGGGAATATGGAGAGGTAGTCCGCACTCAGTACCTCTCGTTGTACAACTTCATCGAGAACCATCGCCATATTCATGGGGCCAATCTGGGCTTGAGTGCCGAGGCTTATCAGAGCGCTGGTGGATTCCAGCATTTGGCAGCACACGAGGATGTTCAACTGGTTGCAGACCTCCAGAGGATTGGAGCACGTATTGTCTGGACAGCCACCAACCCTGTCGTCACCAGCGCGCGCCGGGACTACAAGTGCCAGGGTGGATTTGGAGATTATCTGGCTTCCCTTATGCCTCCCAATACCGACAAAGGTGTGGAGCCGTCCATAGGTTCAGATTCTGGTCTTGGGGTTGGGTGACCTTATGGAACTGATTGATTGGGTGCAATGGCCGGCCCCTGTCAGCCAATCGCTGGCTATCATTTCGGTGTGCTTGTCGATGGTGAGTGAGCCGGTCACGTGCCCGTGATCATTACTGCACCCACTGCACGCTATCGAACACAAAGCCCGGGCTAAGAAAGCCATTTCCCGTTTTACCTGACGCCACGCCGATCTCCAGTGAGTTAACGCCTACCTGCAGCGCTGTGGCCGGAATACTGACCTCGAACACGCTGTTGTTGCCGCGATAAGTGCCTCGAGTGATGCCACGGCTGTCGGGCTGCTTCGACGCGGGTGGCACTGGCGCGGTCCAGTGCTGATTGACGATCACTGCTGGACGCCCCCCGGCTTGGGCCAGCGAAATAAACAGGCGTAGCCGGTAAGCCCTCAGCTCGTTGGCGGCCAATACGAACTGGATGCGCGTGGGGCTGTTAACGTCGCGCCATTGCACCGCCGGGAATTCATCAGGAGTGCTGGTGCCTACGGTGTAAGTGACGGGGCCCCATGACGCCATGCGTGAATCGCTGGGATGTGCCGTTAGCACCAGGTGCGCGTTGAGAAAACCAGCTGGAGTGCCATCGGGCACACCAATTTGCCATTTCACCTGGCCTGGAAGCGGTTGCGCCTGCAAGCTCGCCTGGCTGGTGGTGCCGGCTTTGACATCAACCGTGCGCTGCGCGACTTCCAATTCATTCTGATAGAGCGTCATCCGGTATTGCCCCGGGCGTACCGCAGTCAACTGGAACCTCCCGCTACCATCGGCGCGCGCCCAATATTCGGCGTTGGCATTACTCAAACCCACCACCGCCGGCAGTGCGCTGGTCACGCCGTAAACGTGACCGGCTACCGCGCCGCGCCCAGCGCTGTCCACGAACCCCACAAGGCCCAGGCTGTTATTGACGAAACCCACGTCGATCAAGGCAGCGTCAGGGGTGCCACCGTCGGTAAACAACAAGCCGTAAACCCCATGCAAGCCGCCGCGATAGGGCTCGGTTTGGGTGTGGTTGGAGTACATGTAGTTGTAAAGCTCATGGGTGGTCGGCGTTTTCTGGGTGGCAATATCTTTGAAGAACGCACCTCCAGAGCTGAGTTCACGACTGCCCATCAGCATGTAAACCGCCACACCGGGGCCTTTGACCGCGTGCAGTGGGTCGTCGATCATCGGTTGTGCCGAATAGAACTTGGAGCTGGTGCGTCCGTCGGGTAGCAAAAACACATCTTTGCCTTCGATCGCTGTGCCGACGTTGGAGTCGGTACCACGGTCGGCCTTGGGCAGCTTGTTAACGTTGAGCCGCGCCACGAAGCGCAGCTCGCCCACAGGCAGCAAGGTGGGCGCATAGGTCGCCATGTAAATGGCCGCGCGGCCTTTTTTGGCCAGGTAGTAGTGGATCAAATCACCCGCCCGCGCGCTGATGACGATCACATCCCCCACTGTATGCGCCTCGACCTGTGCACTGCCCAGCCCGGAGGCGATCTGCGAGGCCTTGGGTTCGGTGGTCTGCAATTCACTGCCGCGATAACGCAGGGACACCAAGTCGCCATTGCGGGTGTCCACGCTGAACAGCAACTGTGCATCGGTGTCGACGACGATGCGGGAGTCGGTGCGCGTGAAGCCGAAACCGGCGAAGGCTGGCGTCGCCAGCGAGCAGAGCATTAGCATCAGGAAACGTCGCATCAGTGGTTTCCTGAAGGGAGGTGGCCCGCACCGGCATCGCGCAGCACGCCCGTTCGCGCAATGTCGGCCGGCTGCGGCGCAACAAGGTATTGACGGTAGGCCTTGAAGGCCTCCAGCACCGAAGCATCCTGGGGACGATAATCATCGCCACTCAGACGCTGCCGGTTGGCAACACAGGGCCTGCCCAGCGCAGCCTGGCAGGTATCGTCGGCCGACGGCGGCAGGGGCGTGAAGAGGGCATACGCGCTGCCAGGTTGCTGGGTATCGTTGAACAGCGGGTGGGATACGTCTTCGAAGTCATTGCCTTCCACCAGTAGATAGGAGCTGGCGGTACGCGACATGACCGCGCCCTGGTATGTCAGATGAACAAACAGGTTATTGACCAGTTGCGCGCGCACTTCAGCATTTCCCATGCCGCCGGAATGGGGTGCACGTCCCGAGGTGTCATGCACATAGTTGTTGAGCAGGGTCAGGGTGTCGTGATGGCCCAGAAATAACCACACCCAGTAATGGTGACCATCGCACGTTGCGGAGTAGGGCGTGCGGCCGTCGAATTCGTTGCTGGAAATCGTCACATGGGTCGCGCTGCCCCAACCGGTCACGATCATCTGCCGGCCGATGCGCGTAAAGGTGTCATGGTCGATCCAAACGCCATCGGCATCGTCGAGCGTGAGTGCATCGCCGCCCCAGACCACACGGGGGTTGATGTCCGACAGGGTCAGGTTACGCACAATGACATTGTGCGCGCCGCTCCCGATAAACAGCCCCATGCCCTGTATACCGGCATGAGCGCCCACGCCCAGCAGGGTCTTGTTCGAACCGATCTTCAGGCGCTGCAACCCGGCCTTGTCATACGTCACCGTGGCCGGTGGTTTTGACTGGCAGAAATGGTTGGCACCGTCGATCGCCCATTGTCCACCGCCATGGGCACAGGCGTTGGCCATGCATCCGGCTTCTGTTACTTGGGCGCTGCCGTCGGATACAACCGAACCGCGAAAATCAAAGGTATGGTCCAGGGCGATGACTCGCGGTGTGTCATCGGTGCAGTTGCCGCGCGTGTCGAAGCTGGCACACAGGGCTGTTTTCAGTTCGGCCGGTGTGCTGGGGCGCACGGCCGAAATTTGGCCACCGCCGGTCACGTCTTTGGCAAAACCTTCGGCATGGCTTGCCGCCAGAGCCGGTTGCGCCACCAGCGCAGCGGCAGCTAACACGAGGGCTGAAAGACACTGGGGCGTCGGGAACGTCAACGGCATATTCCTGAGTGGTTCAATACTGGCGGCCAAACCTTGTCAAACAGGCCCGCCATGATCTGAATAGGCGCGGGTATTTATCAAACGGTTTTAGCCCGACAGTCATTGTCTTCAGCTGAGGTTCAGGCGCGCGCTGTCCGCAGGCAGGGAGCAGCGGGTTCGCGCCGGCCATGCTCGCTCTCACCTCATGCGCTTGGAGCAGGCGCCAACCGGTCCAGATGGCTGACAATCATCGACGCGACCATAGCGCAGACGCTCTTGGGGTCCATGGACTCGTCAAACAGCAGTTCGATCGTGGCGTGAATCATCTCCACCGCGACACGGGCAGCGGTGTTCAGCTGTTGAGGATCGACCTGTGGAAATATCGCTGCGAGGATCTGCGCCTGTGCGGCGGACACCTTGCGGTGGGAGTTGAGCCGCACGTGCTCCAGTGCCGGTACGGCGCGCAAGCCCTTGAGAATCCACATGCCGCCCAGCGTCGCCTGGGTGACCCGGTAGGTGTCCAGGATCAGATCGGCCAGCGCCGACTCCAGAGCCTCGGGCGGTCCGGACAACAGCTGCGGCGTGATCCAGTTATCGATCAGCGCGTTCTGTTTTTCCAGCAAACGCTCACCCAGTACCGACAGCAGTGCGTATTTGTTCGGAAAGTAGCGGTAAAGCGCCGGCGGGGTGAGCCCGGCACATTCGCAGACCAGGTTGGTGGACAGTCGCTCTATTCCCACATCGCAAAGGGTTTGTGCGGTTGCGACCAGAATCCGCTCGTATGTTTCAGTGCTGCGCTGTTGTGCAGGTGGTTTCTTATGTTCTTGAGTTTTCCCGGCGGTGGTAGCGGCACGGGCGCTGGCAGTGTTGGGCTTGGCCATAGGCACCTAGCAAAAAAAGGTTGAAGAGTCAGCTTATCAAAATGAAAAAAAATGTTGCTGAGCCAGATAATGGTAGTTATAACTATCGTGTAGCGATGACTATCATAACCGATGCGTCGCTGGTGTGACGGTCTCTTAAAACAAAAAATACAGGTGATGACTATGAACGCTCGGCAATGGCTGTTCCTTTCACTGGCACTGATGTGCTGTTCCAGCGGTTATGCGGCGGCGGGCCCACAGGAGGCCAAGGGCCTGTGGCTCACGTCGGAAAAGGATGCGGTGGTCAAGGTTGACGATTGCGCCGACAAGCCCGGCGCGCTGTGTGGGAAGGTGGTCTGGGTCAAGGACGTGGCCTCCACCACCAGCGATTGCGGCGTACAGATCATGCAACTGGAGCGTTTCGACCAGCAAGCGTGGCGCGATGGCTGGGTGTTCGACCCCCGTGATCATAAAAAATACAAAGGCGTCGTTCGGGTCAAAGAGGGAATCCTCAATGTCCGGGCTTTTGTCGGCACCGAGATTCTCGGCAAGACAGAGCAATTCGAACGCATTGCCTCACTGCCTCCTGCACCGGTTTGCACTTTGTAAATCCGACCTTTCTTGTAGGAGAGCCCCATGCGCGCAACAACACACCATTATCTGATGGCCGCCTTGCTGTGGCCCGTTGTCAGCCCATCCCTGGCCTTCGCCGACGAAATGGCCAGCTATGCCATCGATGTTACGGCCAAGGCTGTATCCGACGTCCGTACTCGGGGCGTTTCGGACTCCTTGAATCATCCCGGCGCCCGCGTCACTGTTCAGGTTGCCCATGAAAGTGGCCTGGTCGCGCTTGCCGAGTTCACCACCGTCAGCAAAAAGCAATTTCTTGACGGTGATGGCCTGGGCGTCTTGCTCGCGGGTGGTTATCGCTTTGGCGATCCGGAGGCGTGGCACTACGGCGTGGGCCTGGCGGCGGAGATGTTCCCGGGGGCGCAGTTCAAGGCGCCGAACAAATTCGACTTCGACACCTTCACCCTCACCAATGAACGCACGACCAACTACAACAGCCAGTTCGCCGTGCTGGAAATCGGCTACGGTGCGCTGGAAGGTCGAGTCGCCAGGGTCTTGTCCAAGACCTATCGTGGCGCCAATACCGGCGGCGTGTGCGGGGCCCAGTTGCAGTTCCGCGACGATCCCACCAAGGGCCTGGAATGTTACGCCAAGGGCGACCGCAACTCCCGTGGCAGCATGCTCTATGACCTGGACTACAAATACGCACTCGGCATGAACACCACGCTCAAGCTGCATGCGGGCTATCAGCAAATCGTCAATTTCTCCGAAGCGAACGCGGCGGACTACGACATCGGCCTGATCCATCACTTGTGGGGCTTCGATTGGGGGCTGGACTTTGTCACCGCCAAGACGCGCGCGCGCGAGTTGTACATGGCCGAGGACGACGGCCATGTGCGCGCCACGGATGAAAACCGTTGGGTGGCATCGATTTCGCGTACTTTCTGAGTAGACCTTTATGACTTCGCTTTTCTTATCCCGGACGCCTCAGGCGGCCACCGGTCTGGAGCAACTCGTCCTCGCGGTGGACCTCGGCACCTCCGGTTGCAAGTGCGCGCTGGTTTCACTGGAAGGCGATATTCGCGCATGGGCGTTTCACAGCGTGCCGCTGCATGTGAACGGGTTGAGCGTCGAGCAGGCGCCGCAGGACTGGTGGGATGCCTTCCTGCGCGGCGCCAACGAACTGTTGGGCGCCGACCCTGTCAGGCGCCGCCAAGTGATCGCGGTGTGTTGTTCGACACAGAGCGAAGGCACGGTGTGCGTGGATGGGGACGGCGTGGCCATTGGGCGCGCGATGTTGTGGCTGGATAAACGCGGCGCCGGTGCGGTTAAAAAACGCATGGGAGGAGGGCGGTTCAGCCTGGCCGGGTACGGGCCGCTCAAACTCTGGCGTTCGCTGCGCTTGACCGGTGGCGTGGCGTCTTTGTCCGGCATGGATTCGGCCGGGCACATGGCCTACATCCACGATCACGAGCCGCAGCGCTATGAGCGAACCCACAAGTTTCTCAACGTGCTCGACTACATGAACTTGCGCCTATCGGGTCGCTATTGCGCCACCAGCGACTCGATGCTGACCGCCTGGATCACCGATAACCGCGATCCTCATCGCATCCGCTATGACGATGGTCTGGTCAAGGCACTGGGAATTGAGGCTGGCAAGCTGCCCGAGTTGGTCCGCTCCACGGATGTCATTGGCACGTTACGTCCTGAGCTTGCCGAGAGCCTCGGTCTTGCGCGCACCACGCAAGTGGTAGCGGGCGCCGTCGACACCTCGGCGGTGGCCGTTGGCGCCACTGTCAGCGACTTTGCCCCACACCTGTATCTGGGCACCTCATCGTGGGTGGGCGCACACGTCCCCTTCAAGAAAACCAGCGTGCGTCACCACATTGCGGCGGTACCCAGTGCTGTCAACGGTCGCTACCTGGCGATGGCGATGCAGTCGGCGGCGGGCGCTAACCTTTCATTCCTGCGTGACAAGGTGCTGTACCACCCGGATGAGCTGCTCAGTGATGAACAGCAACCGGACGTCTACGCCTTGCTCGACCGCATCGCCGCGCGGGTGCCGCCAGGTTCCAGAGGGTTGATTTACACACCCTGGTTGTGTGGCGAGCGCTCGCCGATCAGTGATCCGAGCCTGCGTGCCGGTTTGTTCAACCTGAAACTGGAGCACTCACGGGAAGACATCATTCGCGCCTTCATGGAAGGGGTCGCGCTCAATACGCGCTGGATGTTCGAACCGTTCGCGCGCTTTCTCGGCCAGCCCAGCGATGTGATCGTGGCAACCGGTGGCGGTGCCCAATCGGACGTGTGGTGCCAGATCATGGCTGACGTCTGTGGGCGCGTTATCCAGCAGCCGCAGAACGCGATCCAGACCAATGCACGCGGTGCGGCGTTCATTGCGGCGGTGGCGTTGGGCAAGCTGCAGTTTCACGACCTACCCAGTCTCAAACGCCCGCACCGCGTGTTTGAACCGTCCCGTGCCACTCGCGCGCTGTACGACGATCAATTCGCCACGTTTCAGGAGGTTCGCAAACGCCTCGCGCCCCTTTACCGACGCCTGAACCCTCCACAGGAGACTGCCTCATGAGTCATGTCCAAGAGCAAATTGTCGAGCTCTCGCAGCATTTGTGTCGCCGCGGTTTTTTTGCGGCCACCGGCGGCAATCTCGCGCTGCGCATCGATGCGCAGCACATCGCCGTCACGCCGTCGGCCACTGACTATTTCACCATGCGCCCCGAGGATGTCTGCGTGCTGCGCCTCAAGGATCTGGCGCAGCTCTGCGGTGAACGTGCACCCACGGTTGAAAGCGGGCTGCATGCAAAAATCCTGCGGGCGCGCCCGGACGTGCAGTGCAGCATCCACACGCATCAACCCGTAGCCAGTGCTTGCACCTTGCTCGGCGAACCGATGGATGTGCTCAACCCTGAACTGTGGGATTCCTTGGGTAAACACATTCCCTTGGTCGGGTACGCACCTTCAGGCTCCAACTGGCTGGCCGGCAAGTTCGGCCGGGCCATTCGTTGGGACTACAACGCGTACCTGATGCGCAACCACGGAGTGTTGTGCTGTGGCCCGGATGTCGAGACAACCCTGTCGCGCCTTGAGGACCTCGAGACCTTTTGCCGTGACTACCTGTTACGCCAAATCACCGAACAGTCCCGGCATAAATCACAGTCACCTGCCGCCGTCGCACGCCTGGTCGACGCACTGGTGCGTTCCAGCGCTGCCCAAGCCCACTCATCTTCCGAGACCCCATCATGAACAAACCCCTTGATCCCGTCACATTGCCTGCACCGGCAGATTCAGCGGTTTCGCAATGGCCTGATGTCGACTCGCTGTATCGGCGCTTCGATGCGCTGGTCAAGCAGCCGATTCGCCCCTTGAAACGTGAGGCGCTGAACAAGGTCATGGGCTACTTCGACGAGCGCTGCCAGGGTTCGAGGCGGCTTGCCGAGGAGGCCAAGAAATTCATACCGGGGGGCGTGCAGCATAACCTCGCGTTCAATCACCCGTTCCCACTCGCCATCGCCCAGGCCAAGGGCGCGCATCTGACCGATGTGGACGGCAACCGCTATATCGATTTTCTACAGGCCGGCGGTCCGACTTTGCTGGGCTCCAACCATCCGGCGATTCGTGAGCAGGTCAACCGGATCCTCGACGACTGCGGGCCGGTCACCGGCCTGCTGCATGAATACGAGGTGAAGCTGGCGCAGTTGGTCTGCGAAGTGATGCCCGGGGTCGACATGGTGCGCCTGCTCGGCTCCGGCACCGAGGCGGTCATGGCGGCGGTGCGTTTGGCGCGTGCCTATACCCGCAAGAAATGGGTGATCAAGATCGGCGGGGCGTATCACGGCTGGAGTGACCAGTTGGTATACGGCATGCGGTTGCCGGGCACCGGCCGTATGGAGGCCGTCGGCATTCCGCGCGGCGCCACGGCCCACACCCAGGAAAGCCCACCGAATAACCTGGACGCGTTGCGTCGGCGCTTGCAGATAAACCGTCTGCGCGGCGGCACGGCGGCGATCATGGTGGAGCCCTTCGGCCCGGAAAGTGGCACGCGTCCGGTGCACCCGGACTTCAACCGCCAACTGCGCAAGCTGTGCGATGAGTTCGACACGCTGCTGATTTTCGATGAAGTGGTCACCGGCTTCCGCGCCGGCTTGGGCGGCGCGCAAGGGTATTTCAACGTGATGCCGGACATCACCGTACTGGGCAAATGCCTGACCGGCGGCTACCCGATGGCGGGTGCGATCGGTGGGCGCAGGGACGTGATGCAATTGCTCGCCGGTGGCATCGGCACCAGTGCACGGCGCGCATTTGTCGGCGGCACGTTATCGGCCAACCCGTTGTCCTGCGTCGCGGGTTACTACGCCTTGATCGAGGCGCGCAAACTGAATGCGCCGGCGTTGGCGGGACGCGCGGGTGACCGTATGCGCAAGGGGCTGGACGAAATCATTAACCGCCGTGGCTTACCCTATGTGGCCTATAACATGGGCTCGATCGTGCACCTGCAAACCTCAGGCGTGTTGTTGCTGGATACCAGCAACCCGCTCAAGTTGCTGCGTGCACGTAACGAAGCCAAGTCGCGCAAGCACATGATGGAAGAGATGGGGGCTGCTTATACGGCCCACGGGGTGATCACGCTGGCCGGCAGTCGGATCTATACCAGCCTGGCGGATACCGACGACGTCATCGACGACGCGCTCGAGCGATTCGACGCCGTTTTTCAACTGGTGTGAGGTGAGCGTGATGCAGGATGTACTGCGGCAACAATGGCTGGAAATCCGGCAACGGCTGGTGGGTCTGGTGCAGGAGGGGAGCAGTTTTTCCTTGCGCATACCGGGCGAGCAAAGCATATGGTGGGGCCAGTTGGATGACTTGGCCCCCACTCACGTCGATTGGCCGGTGCATGTGCTGGGTGACAGCCAGACCCACCAGGCGATCTACCGTGCCCGGAGTGACGTCGGCGCCATTTTGCTGGGCGGAGGGGACTTCGCCCAGCGCCTGGCAGACTTTGGCGGGGTCATGCCCATTTTATTTGATGAGCAGGCACGGCATATTGGCCATATGGGGGCGCCGGCGGCGTCAGTCCACGACATTCCCGGCGCCTTGCAGCGGGGTGGCAATGCCGTGTTGATCAAGGGCGTGCCCGCGACCCTGGGCACCACCGGTACTCGGATGGCGATGAATGCGCAGCTGTTTGAAAAGTGCGCCAAGGCCTTCACCCTCGCCAAAGCGTCTGGCGCCAAGATGACGCTGTTGCCCTGGTGGGTGGTGCTCGTCGCCAACGGCCGACTGATGAAAGATGAAAAACGCGCGACGCAATGTTTTGCCCGAGGCGAGATTCCGCCCGAAAACCGTGGTTACTGAAAACCCTTCAAGAGGTGTAACGCCATGCACATGTCGTCCGCTGTTTCCCGTAAACACCTGAGTGTCGCCTTGGCGCTGGGCTCGATCGCCGTGCTGATGGTGGGCCTGCAACCCTTGTTGCTGGGAGAGTTGCTGGCGCAAAACCGCCTCTCACTTGAGGGCGTCGGCTTGGTCGCCATGGGTGAAATTCTGTCGTTGGGGTTGGGCGTAGTACTGGGCGATTTGCTGCGGTCGGTGTTCAGTCTGCGAGTGATCACGGTCGTCGCCATCCTGGCAGCATCGGGGATGGACCTGATCACGGCCAATACCACTGGCGATGGCGCCCTGGCACTGACGCGGGCCCTGGCCGGATTGGCCGAAGGCCTGCTGTTATGGGGCACCGTCAACCTGATCGTCCAGGGGCCCGCGCCTGATCGTGTGGCGGGTGTGTTCATGGTGGTGCAGACACTGGGTCAGGCGGCGGTAGCCGCCGTGTTGGCATATTGGGTACTGCCGATTCAGAGCACATCGTCTTACGGTTTTGTGTTTCTGGGAGTGCTGACGGCCGCTTCGTTGCTCTTAGTCCGCTGGCAACCCAGTCGACTGACGAATCAGCAGGCAGAGCACGCGGAAAGTACCAAGTTCGGTTGGGGCCTTAACCACGTGCTGCTGCTGGGGCTGGCCTTTATGCAGCTCAGCGCCATAGGTGGGCTCTGGGCTTACCTGGAGCCATTGAGCAAATACGTGGGAATGGATGCGCAAAGCGCACAATTGCTCGTTTCTGGCACGTTACTGATGCAAGTGTTGGGCGGGTGCCTGGGGATTATCCTGGTGCGTCGAGTCTCGGACTATTCAATGCTGGCGGTCGCCGCTTCGTTGTTGGGTGGCATCGCGCTGGGGATGTATTTTTCGACTGATATGGGCGTCAAGGTATTCCTGGTGTTGTGCGGCGCGTTTGGCTTGATCTGGCTGATGTTGACGCCGTTCCAGGTGCGTATCGCGTTGCAACTTGATCGCTCGGGGCGGATAGCGGCGCTGGTTCCAGGCATGCAACTGCTGGGGTGCGCCTTCGGCCCTTTGATGTCCTCGCAGTGGGTAGTGGGAGAGAACGCCGAGTACGTGTTGCTGGTCAGTGCCACATTCTCGCTGATTGCACTGACTCTGGTCGGTTTGCTGCGCCGATGCCCCGCGAGCAAGCCCGCAAGCTTTGCGCGCAAAGTGGTGCTGGTGGTAGGCGCGTCCTCCGGCATGGGCCGGGGCCTGGCGGTGCGTCTGGCGCAGGAGGGGGCCTGGGTGGTGGCCACGGCGCGGCGCAAGGAGCTGCTCAATGACCTGCAACAGGAAATCACACTCCAGGGCGGCAAATGCCTTGTCTCGGCGGTGGATGCCCTGGATGAGCAGGCGGCGGCTGGCCTGGTGGATGAAATCGTCAAGCTGTATGGTCGCCTCGACGTGGTCGTGCTCAATGCCGGCGGAGCGCCCGCGCTGGATATGCGCGAGATGAAAGCCGCAGATGTCACGGCGTATATGCGCTCGAACTACGATGTGGTGGTCAACTACCTGTTCCCGGCCCTGGAGCAGATGAGCCGCCAGGGGCATGGTTTTGTGGTGCACACCAATTCACTCGCGGGTTTTCTCGGTGTGACGTTGCAGGGACCGTACAGCGCCGCCAAGGGCGCACTGCGCTTGTTGATCGATACGTGCCGCATCGAGTTCGGTGGCCGTGGCATTCGTTTTCTATCGCTCTACCCAGGGTTTGTCGCCACCGCGCAAACCGCCAACGATGGTATGCCGGCACCGCTGGAAATATCCGAGGCCGTGGCGGTCGACCATATGCTGTACGCCATGCGCAGCCGCCGATGGGATTATTTGTTTCCCTGGCCGATGAGGTGGGTGATCCGCCTGGCCAGGGTGCTGCCCAAGCCGGTCACGTTGTGGGTGTTGCGTAAGGAGTTGCCAGGCGCGCAGGCGGTTGACAGGCGTTATGAGCCGGCCGTGCCGCTGAATAAAACCGGCTGATCCTCAGCGCTGGCGCCGCTCGCTCGGCAAGCAGTTGGCTATAGCATGCTCAAGCCCGTAGCACATCGCCCTGCCGAGGGTTTTACAGGTGCAGCACCTTGAATCGGGCAACTTGATTGCCGTTACCCACACCGACAATGGGCCAAAACGATGCGCACGACACCCTGTAAAAACTGTGGAGAGTTTTACTCGTTTTATTTAAGCCCTATTGGGTCAGGTAATCCGCAACGAGCTTGTCCAAAAATATGAACAGCTTCTGGTTCATCTCGTCGTAGTTGTTCTGCCGCAATGCTGCTGGCTGTTGGACAAACCTGCGGTCAGTCAATGTCGCCAGTTCCGTTTCAGAGGCTTGGATCAACAATTCCACGACGTCTTGGGTGAGTTCCATATGGCACTGAAAGCCATATACCAAGTTGCTGTACTCAACGATCTGGCGCGGACAGCCTTCACTGTACGCAATGATCCTGGCATTCCCGGTGAGGCCAGGCATGTCGTTGTGCCAATGACCGACATCCAGCGTCTTGCCGAAATGGGAAAACTTTGGATTCGCCAACCCTTCCTCGGTCAGGTGAATGGGAAATTTGCCGATTTCTTTCTCGGGGCTGTGTGCGAAAGGCGCATTCAGCGCTTCGCCGATCAGTTGCGAACCCAGGCAAACACCGACGACCGCCCGACCGCTTGTGATGGCTTTGTTGATGAGTTCGCGCTCGGCCAATGCGTTAAATGGGCGCATTGCTCAAGCGATGTGCCAGGGTCCTGGGGCCCGCCTAGCACAACCAATAGGTCGAATGAGGCGGCGTCGTCCGGGAGGACGGCATATTCGTATACGCGTGAATAGGTTGCTTGATAACCCCGGGCGTTTACCCAGTCCTCAAACGCACCCGGTGCTTCGAAGGACTCGTGCATCACAAAATGGACTTTCAACGGTTTACCCTCAGGTTCCAGATAGGTTCAAGGTGACTTCAGAACACAGGGTGATCTTAATGACACGTAGTGTCATGTGCAAGTCAAGTGTCATGACTTTCAAGGTCGATGGCGGTACAACTGAGAATTGTGCGCAAGAAGCTGGAAATAACCCTGGAGCAACGGGCCGCGCTCATTCGGCCACGCTGCCTTCAAGGACCACCTGGGAGAGTCATGTCTTGTCCCACTGGAAAACATCAACTCAGGCTGGCAGTGCCGTATTGACCCGCAGTCGTGGTTGCCGTAACGGCGCATTGATGGATTTTCAGGGCACCAGTTCACTGGGTGACAGGCCGTATTCGCCCAACGAGTAGAGCAATGTTCCATAACCCAGTTGGTCATATCCGCCACTGTTTGGACCGTAATCCCCACCACCGCCTTCCACCTGAACTTTATGCGCGAAGGCTTTCACGTTCGGCGCCGTCAGGCCTTTAAACACCACGTAGTGGTTGTAGAGCAGTTCCCAGATCGGACGGACGTCGCCGCGATGCTCTGCCGAAATAACGCTTTGCTGGAAACTGCTGTTGATAAAGGGTGTAAACGGCACGTCCTGGCCCAGGTTGTATTTGGCCACATACTCGGCGCCTTGCAGTACGCGGTTGTTCTGATAACCGAACAGATCATCGCCCTGGCTCCAGGCCATTTGGCAGAAACTGCCGAGCAAGGCAATGTCGAGCAGGGTGTGCGCCTGGTCACGCCCGCTTTCCTGGACCTGGCCGAGACCATTGCCGTAGAGCTTCCACACCACGTGTTCAATGGAACCGTTGCCGGCGCCATGTTTGAAGTAGTTGACCGCCTCATCATAGATATCGCGGCGGTCGGTCAGCACGCCAATTGCCAGCATCGCGTTCATGTTGGCCAGGTCCCAGTTCGCCCAATAGTGATCGACCAACGCGTTATTGTGATGCGCCAGGAAGTCATGGTTCATCGGGTAGAAGACCGTGAGCATCATGTGCTGGAACTGACGAAAGTCCGCAGCCTTCCACTTCGAATAACCGCGCAATAATTCTGCGGCATTGGCGAGTTGGTAACCGTACAGGCCTGATGCCAGGAATCGGTCCGAGGTGCCCTCAATGGCCGTGAGGGTGGTGGACCACTGCTTCAACAACGCCACGGCTTTGTCGGCATACGCGGGGTCGCCCGAGAGCTGCCAGCGCAGTGCCAATGCGTACGCTGCAGCAGCATCGTTGAATAACCTGGCGTAGTTTTCCGGATGCTGGCCATCCGCGCCCCGATACACCACCGCGACCGGGCTCGGGTTCCAGGCCAGTGATGCGTGTCGGTTGGCGATCAGCTTCTGCCAACCGGCCAGCCACGGTTGGTTATGGTTGGCGAGTTTTTCGCGGATGCGTATGAAGTCCTGTTCGGTCTGCAACAGGCCTGGGTGGACGAACGCGGAGGCTTGAGCGCCGATACTCATCGACAGTGCGCCAAGCAGCACGGCCCCGAGGCCTATGCGCTGGATAGTGCGCTTTGCCTTCAACGAAAAAATCATGGTGTGTTCGCCTTGATGTGTGAATGTTTACGCGGTGTGAACAGCAATACGTACAGCACGGGGATCAACCCCAGAGTGACCAACGTGCCCAGTGCCAGGCCGCCCATCAGCGTGATCGCCATGCCTTCCCACAGTGGCCCGGCAAACAGCATCAGCGGCACCAGCCCGATAATGCAGGTCAGTTTGGTCATGATGATGGGGCGCAGGCGTTTCACGGCGGCATTCACTACAGCCTCGTACACCGGCAAGCCCTCGTGGAGTTCCGCTTCGATACGTTCGAGCAACAGCACCGCGTTGTTCACGATAATCCCCGCCAGTGACAACAGCCCGAAGGTGGCCATGAAGCCGAACGGGTAGCCGGTGATCAGCAGCGCAACAGCCACGCCGATCAGGACGAAGGGGATCGCCGAGACCACAATCAGCAGCTTGCGAAACGAATTGAACTGCCAGACGAACAGCAACAGCATGGCGATCAGCGCGTGGGGCAGGTATTGCAGCAACGCCTGGTTGGCATCCGCCGAGTCTTCGATCTCGCCGCCCAGTTCAATGCGGTAGCCCGGCGGCAGGGGCAGTGCCGCCACCTGTGGCGCCAACTGCTCGACGATGGAAGTCGCCGTCAAAGAAGGGTTATGTCCGACCACGGTAATGGCGCGTTCCTGATTGCGCCGCATCAGCGTCGAAGGTTCGCTCGACGCGACGATGCGGGCAACGGCCGCCAACGGCACGGGCGGTGAACCGTCGGCCGGATAGACCAGGATGCCGCGCAGATCGGGGGAGGCATCGGTTGTGGTCGACGGCTCGCGCACCACCAGCGGGACGCGGGTCTGGTTGTCCTGCAACGACGACACCTGCTGGCCGCCGAAATGCAGTTGCAACGCCTGGGCAATGGCTTGGGTGTCGACCCCGGCTCGGCGCGCGCTGTGCTGGTCGACCTCGACGGTATAGCGCGTCAGGCGGGTGCTCCAGTCATTGCGCACATCCAGTGTGCCTGGCACGTTACGCAGGGCTTTTTCGATCTGGCCGGCGAGGTTGCGCAGTACCTGTTCGTCCGGGCCCAGCACGCGATAGATCGCGACACCGGCCTCGGTGGTGCCCAGGGAAAAACGCTTGGGCTCGGCGCGCAGTTCCGGGTGTTGCTCGAGCAGATAGCGGCGCGTGTTAGCAATCACCGCATCGATATCCGTACCGCTTTTGACGCTGACGGTAAAGTACGCGGTTTCCGGTGCCGGCAAAGGCGGGTTGAGGCCCAGCACGATACGCGGCCCGCCATCGCCGACGTAGCCGATGCTGTCGGCCACCTGGGGTTCCTTGCTCAGCCACAGGCTGATCTCGCGCACGCTCTGCAAGGTCTTGCGCGAACCGCTGCCGGGCTCCAGGGTGATGGGCACCTGGAACTGCAAGCGGTCGGACTGAGGCAGAAAGTCATAGGGCACGCGCATCAGTTCGAAGATCGCGGCGCCCAGTAACACCAACATGGCAATCAGAAACAGCACCTTGTGTTGCAACACCCGGCGAATGACCGCCCGATAACCTCGGTAAAAACCGCTGTCGTAGCTGTCCTCTGCGGCCTTATGGCGTGGGGGCTTGGCAAAATACAGGCACAGCAGCGGCGTGACGGTAATGCTCAACAGCCACGAGCCGAGCAGGGTCAGGGCCAATACGACGGCCAATGAACGCAGGTATTCATTGGTGCTGGTCTGGCCGAGAAAGAACGGCGAGAACGCCAGCACAATCACCAGCGACGAGGTCAGCAATGGAATCGCCAGGGTGCGCCCGGCGTCCTCACAGGCCTGGCGCCGATCCTCACCGGCGTGCAGCCGGCGTTCGATGTCCTCGGCGATCACAATGCCGTTGTCCACCAGCAAGCCGAGCGCGAGGATGATTGCGGCGATCGACACGGTTTGCAGCTCGACCCCGAGCATGCGCATGGCGATCAACGTACCGAGGATGGTCAGCGGCACAATCGCGCCCACCACCAACCCGGTGCGCCAGCCCAGGAACAGCATGACCACGGCCATGACGATGACCACGGTTTCGATCATCACATGCTTCATCTTGGCCATTTGCTGATCGACCACATCCGCCTGGAACGTCACCCTATGGGTGCTGAAACCCAACGGCAGTTGCTGCTCCAGCTGGGCCAAGCGCTCGCGCAAGGCCACGCCGAATTGATGAACGTTCTGTCCTGGCGCCATGGACACCGCCAGCACCACGGCGTCCTGGCCTTGATACACCGCAGCGGTCTGGGGCGGGTCGGTAGCCATGACCGAGATCTGCGCGATGGCGCCGAGTGCTACCGATTGCGCGGTGCCGTCGGCGCCGGGCAGTTGGATCGGCAACTGGCGCAGTTGCTCCACGTTGAGCACTTCGCCGGTCACGGTCAGGGTGGTGATCTGCCCGCCAATGTCGGCGATACCGCCGGGCGCTAGCACGTTCTGTTGCTGCAATTGCTGGAACAACTGCTGCGGGGACAAGCCCAGCCCCGCCAGGCGCTGCGGGTTGAAGTCGATTGACACCTGCTGGTCCTGCACGCCGTGCAGCGTCACCTGGCCGATGCCCGGTAACCCGCCCAACTGGTCGCGCAGGCGTTTGAGCGGTCCGCGCATCTCGCTCATGCTGTAGCCGGGCGCGGTAATCGCGATGGACGCGACGGCGACACGCCCGAAATTATCGTCGACGAACGGCCCCTGGGTGCCCGCTGGAAAGCTGGCGCCGGCCTCGGCGACTTTATTGCGTACCTGCTGCCACAGCACGCCCAGGTCCTTGATTTCATCGCGGGCCGTCACCTGGATGATCACGCTGCCAGGGTGGACGGTGGTCACGATGTTTTTGATCTGCGACAGCTCGCGCAGTTTTTCTTCGGTGGGGCGGGCCAGCAACTCCTCGGCGCGTTCGCTGGGCAGACCGGGGAACTGGATACTCACCAGCGCATCGCGGATCGTCACCGAGGGTTCTTCCTGAGTCGGGAAACTCAGGAATGTGGCCACGCCTGCGAGCAGGATCAACAAGGCAGTGAATAAGGTCAGGCGGCTCGCGCCCAGGGCGTGACGGGTCAGGTTGATCATTCGGGTGTGCTCAAACGGCTGGAGGGCGAGAGCAGGTTGACGGGCTGGCCGTCGGTGAGGAACGCCACGCCGGTGACGACCACTTGCTCGCCGTCCTTGAGGCCGTTGTCGATGGCGACACGGCCCTGGTCGATCAGGCCGATCCTGATCTCACGCAGGGCGACCTTGCCCTGGGCCGGGTCATAGACGAACACCTGCACCTGGCTGGCGTCGCCACCCATGCGCAGCGCCTGGGTCGGAATCGACAGCGTGAGCGCGGCGGGGGCCGCCAATCGTACGTTGAGGTTCACGCCGCTGGGGAGCGCGAGGTCGCGGGCGTTCAGGCGGAAACGCGCGCTTTGCAACAGGCCGTTCTGTGCACGCGCCGATATGCCTTCGAGTATAAGCGGCAGGCTTGAGCCGGGTGCTGCCGGGTCGTTGGCGACCGCGTGGTCGCCAGGCTTGAGGCCGGCGGCCTGTTCCACCGGGATTTGCACGATGACTTGTAACGCGCCGCCGGCCTCCAGTTCCATCACCACCTGGCCGGGCGACAACTCGCTGTACAACTGCGCGGGTCTGGCCACGACGCGGCCATCAAACGGCGCGACGAGTTGGCCCTGGCGTTGATCGCGTCGTACCAGGTCCAGCGCCGCTTCATCGGCGGTCTGCTGTGCAACGGCGGCCTGCCACGCGGCGTCGGCTTGCTCCACGGCGCTGGCCGCGACGCTGCCCTGGGCGAATAGCTGTTGCTGGCGGACCTTGTTGCGTTTGCGCTCGCCGGTTTGCGCCACGCTGGCGAACAAGGCCGCTTGCGATTGTTTCAGACGTAACCGCACGGCTGCCGTGTCCAGGCTTGCCAGCACCTGGCCTTGTTTTACGCTATCGCCGACGTCGACGTTCAGCGCCACCAATCGGCCCGCGCCTTCGAAGGCCAGGGCCGCGCGTTGGCGTTGGCGCACCACACCGGTCAACGGCGCAACGTCGGCCTCTGCCGCATGCACGCTGGTGACTTTCACCGACCTTACGGCTGGCTCCGGCATCGGTTCCTCGCGCGAACAGGCCGCCACCATCAGGCAGGCAACACCAAGCAACAGGGGACGGCCCCAAGGACGGAACAACTGAGCAAAACCCTGCATGCCTGGCGCCTCGTTATCAGAAGGTGTAGTTGATGGCGAACATGCCCAGGCCGGCGCTTTCACGTCGGACCAGCGGGCTGTTACGCGCCTGGTCGGCGTACTGGGTCAGCGTCAGGCTGGCCAGCGTCGACCAATGCGCGTCCAGGCTGTGCTGCCAGTTCAAGGCGGCGGAGTAGGCGTAAATCCCGGCATCGGCGTCGTAGCGCCCATAGAGTGAACGTTGGCTCTGCGCCTGGGTGACGCCAAAGAAGGTCTGGTTGTAGCGGCCATCACCGGCATGGGCGTCGATGTCCAGGGCCAGGGTGTCGCTGCCTGTGTGGAATAAAATGCCTTCCAGGCCGAATCGGTAACGGTTGCCGCGATGTTCGCCGGCCATGCGCAGTTCGGCTTCGCCACTGACCGACAGCCAGTCAAGCAGTTGCTGGCTGAGGGTGAAGTCGGCGACGGTGGCGCCGTTGACATCGCCCATGCCGTTCAGTTCGCGGTCGCCCGGGCGGCTGGTGCTGTCCTTTTCCTTACGGCCCAGGTCGTAGTTGATCGCCGCGCTGGCGCCAAAGCCGCTGTCGGATTGAAATTGCAGGCCCACACCACGGGTGGTGTCGGCGAACAACACGCCGTGCTGGATGCTGAACATCGGCAGCACAAGCGCGCGGTAACGGTCGGCACCCATGTATCGCGGCGTGACACCCATGCCAAGGCCCAGGGTGGCGGTGGTCTTGTCGGCTGCCGGGCTGGCGTCGGCCGCCTGTGCCGGGGCCGCCAGCGTGCAGGCCATCAAGACGGCGCCCCACAGCACGGTGCGGGTAGGGGGAGTGGTCAAGTTCATGGTGAAGCCCTTTCAACGGAGGAAAATAACGGTGCGCCAGACAGCGCGCGATACAGCGCCAGGCGGTTGAACAACAACTGGTAGGTGGCCTTGCGTAATTCGATGGCCGATTCAGTCAGGCGAATGGCCGCCGCCGGGTGCTCCGACCGTGCCGCCGCACCGGCGACAATCTGTTGGTCAAGACGCTTGGTCTTCAATGCGCTCAATGCCGCCAGATCAATTTGCGTGGCGGCGTTGGCCAACGCTTGCTGACGTTGAGTCAACAGGTCGGCGATTTCGCGGAAGGCGTCCTGCACGGTCTTTTCGTATTGGGCGACGGCGGACTGTTGGCGCGCGGTGGCGAGGTCCAGGTTGGCCTGGTTGCGGCCACCGTCGAACAGCGGCAGGTTCAGTTGCGGGGTGAACAGCCAGGCGCCGCTGCCGGATGAAAACAAGGTGTTCAAGCGCGGGCTGGCGATGCCCGCGCCGGTGCTCAAGGTAATCGAGGGGAAGAACGCCGCACGCGCGGCGCCGATGTTGGCGTTCGCGGCGCGCAGCGCTTGTTCGCACTGGCGCACATCAAAGCGCTGCAACAGCCGCTGGGATGAGAGCTCGATCAGCCAGGGCGGAGTCTCCAAGTCAATTGCGGGGTCTGTCGCGGTAGCGGTCGAAGGCGCGGCCTGATAGCCGCTGACCCACGCCAACGCCTGTCGTGCACTGGCGTGATCGGCGCTTGCGTTCTGCCATTGCTGGGTGGCACGCCGAACTTCCATGCGCTGGCTGTCGACCATGTCCTGGGCGATGAGGCCCTGCGTTTGCTGGCCGACGAAAACGCTCAGCAACTGGTTCTGATTGTCGAGCATGGACTGCGTGTCGGCCTGCACGCCTGCCTGCAAGCGCTCCTGCAAATACAGGCGCGCCACTTCAACGATCAGCGCCTTGCGCGCGGCGAGGGCGCCGTAGCGCGTGGCCAGGTAGTCATGCTGCGCCGCTTCGGACAGGCTGCGCACCCGGCCGAAAAAATCCAGCTCGAAGTCCGAGATGCCCACGGAGGCCACCGCGATGTCCTGCCCATAACGCTCGTCGGCAGCCTTGTCGTGCAAGTGCTGGCGGTTGCGTTGCAGCCCCAGGGCCACGGTGGGCAGACGATCGGCGCGGGAAATGCCGTACCGGGCGCGGGCTTGCTCTACGCGCAGCAACGCCAGGCGCAGGTCACGGTTGTAGTCCAAGGCTTGTTCAACCATCGCCTGCAACTGCGCCGATGGGGCCAGGCCTGCCAGCAGTTGTTTTTCCTCTTCGCTAAGCGCTTCTACGCTGTTGATCGTGGAGGAGGGGGTGCCCGTTACCCGTGTGCCTTGCAGGTTGTCCGGCACCGGCAACGCGGGCGTCTGGTACATCGGCGCCAGCGAACAGCCGGTCAGCATGCCGACCAGCAGCAAAACCGCGCC
The DNA here is from genome assembly GCF_900006605.1 of Pseudomonas sp. 58 R 3. Taxonomy (NCBI): domain Bacteria; kingdom Pseudomonadati; phylum Pseudomonadota; class Gammaproteobacteria; order Pseudomonadales; family Pseudomonadaceae; genus Pseudomonas; species Pseudomonas sp. 58 R 3. The sequence continues at coordinate 42,763 of NZ_CVTT01000066.1, forward strand.
GAGGCGTTCGGGCGGCTGGATAGGCTTGGACAGCGGGGCGGTGGTCGGCATAGGATCGGTTCGCGAAAGTCGGGCGTAGGGCAATACTGCCCACGGACTTTCAATAAACCGTTCGCGAATTATCAAGGTTTCATCAAGAGGCTTCTTTGTGTCAGGAAAACGTATCCTCATCGTCGAAGACGACGCTGACAGCGCCAACATTCTCGAAGCCTATCTGCTGCGGGACGGTTTTGAGGTGGCCCTGGCCGAAGACGGCCAGCGCGGTCTGGACCTGCACAAAAGTTGGCGGCCCGATCTGATCCTGCTGGACGTGATGCTGCCGCGCTTGAGTGGCACTGAGGTGTTGTCTGCGGTGAGGCGCAGCAGTGATACGCCCGTGATCATGGTCACGGCCATGGGCGACGAGCCGGAAAAACTCGGCGCCTTGCGCTATGGCGCCGACGACTATGTGGTCAAGCCCTACAGCCCGCGCGAGGTGGTGGCGCGGGTGCACGCGGTGTTGCGGCGCACCATGGGCAGCCAGCCGGTGGAACAGCTGTTGCGCCATGAAAACCTGCGAGTGGACCTCGTCGCCTTTACCGCGGCCATTGAACATCGGGATGCACCCTCGCAGCTGCTGGACCTGACGCCCACGGAGTTCAAATTGTTAGTCACCTTGCTGAAGACACCCTCCAAGGCGTTCACCCGTGATGAGCTGCTGGAAATCTGCCTGCCGGAAAGCGAAGCCCTGGCTCGCGTCGTCGACACCCATGTGCACAACCTGCGGCGCAAGCTCGAAACCCATGGCATCGCCGGGGTACTGGTGACGGTGCGCTCCATCGGCTATCGGTTCAGGTGAACACTATGCTTGAGAACTCACGGGTCAACGACAAACCCTTGTGGCGCTGGGTCGGCATGCGCATGAGCCTGCTGGCGATTGGCGCGGTGGTGGTGATTGCCATTTGCATGTGGATCAACTTCAGGCTGTCGGACCGGTATTTTTTGCAGCACCTGCCGCCAGCGGCGCGCGAGGAATTGCTGCAGCTGCGCGCCGAACCGCAGCTCAACGAAAAACGTCTGCGTCAACTGGTTGCCGAATACTATCCGGTGGAATTCTTCCAACCGGACATGGCCAACCGAGACTGGCTGATTCTGGCGTGCCTGGTGCTGGCGGCTATTCCGATCATCATCGTCTGTGGTTTGTGGTTTTCGCGACCCTTGTCCAGCCAGTTCTCGGCGATTGCCCAGGGCGCAAGGCGGGTCGCCGGCGGTGATTTCCTGACGCGCCTGCCGGTTCACCGCGACGCGCCCGATGAGCTGCAGCGCCTGATCAGTGACTTCAACAGCATGACCACGCAACTGCAGCGCTATGAGCGTGATGTACGCGAGTCCAGCGCGGTCATCGCCCATGAACTGCGCACGCCATTGAACGCCGCCATGGGCCGCGTGCAGGGCATGCTCGATGAGGTATTCCCCAGCGATGCCGCGCAGTTGGGCATGGTCAAACGGCAGCTCGATCAACTGCGCAAACTGGTGGATGACCTGCACTTGTTGTCGATGGCCCGTGCCGGCCGTTTGGTGCTGGAGCGCAGCGATTTTTCCCTGGCGGCCCTGGTCGCCGAGCGCCTGGCCTGGTTCCAGCCGCAGCTGGATGAGGCCGGCGTGCGCACCCAGATCAGTATTGCCGACGGGTTTCGTCTGCATGCCGATCGCGATCGCCTGGGCCAGGTGATCAATATCCTGGTGGATAACCTGCTGCGCTACGCGGCCGGGGGTGGCGAATTGAGTGTGCTGGCGCGTCGCGTCGAAGACCGTGTAGTGATAGAGATCGGTGACCGTGGCCCAGGGATCGAGGCACAGCACCTGGACAGCGTATTTGACCGCTTCTGGCGGGCGGAGCGCTCGAGGGCGCGTTATTCGGGCGGCAGCGGGCTGGGCTTGTCCATCGCTCGTGCAATCTGCCAGGCCCATGGCGGGGCCGTTACCGCCAGCAACCGCGCCGAAGGGGGCACGCTGATCCGGGCGGAGTTTCCGCTGTAGTTTTTTGGGTTTATAGCTATTTCTGGATAACTATTTAAATATAGGTAATTATGCCGTTAATGGCGGTCATCCGAGCGCCTGCATTGACGGAGTATTGCCATGGCGAACGGTGATCATCGATTCGAGCGAATCCTTCTGACCAATGACGACGGCATCGATGCCCCCGGGCTCAAGGTGCTGGAGCGTATCGCGTGCCAACTGGCGAATGAGGTCTGGGTCGTCGCGCCCTTGCTTGATCAAAGCGGCACCTCTCATTCGTTGAGCCTGCACGCCCCCCTGCGCTTGAGCTATCACGGAACACGCCGGTTTGCGGTCACCGGCACACCCGGTGACTGCATTGCCGTAGCGCTCGGGCATCTGCTCAGTCATGACAAGCCGGACCTGATTTTATCCGGTGTGAATCGCGGGGCGAACCTGGGCACGGAAACGGTGTTTTCGGGCACCGTCGGCGCCGCGATGACCGGGTTACTGTCGGGGATTCCCTCCCTCGCGCTGAGCCAGGCGTTTACCGACCGCACCGCTGTGCCTTGGGGAAACGCGCTGACCCACGGCGCGTCCGTCATTGAGCAACTCATGGCGATGGAATGGCCGCAGGACGTTTGCCTGAACGTTAATTTTCCCAGCTGTGCACCCGGTGCCGTACTGCCGCTTAAGATCACGCGCCAGGGCAGGGGGCGCTTGGAGGGAGTGTCCGTGCGCTCGGGAGATGACCCGCGCGGCCTGGAATACCATTGGCTTCAATTGGAGCGGCATCAGGGGGCTGATGAGCCAGGCACCGAAACGGCGGAAAATCTTGCGGGGCACATTACAGCAACGCCTTTGCAGTTCGAGCGCACGCACGCGATCGCAAGCGTGGTATCTGAAAAAACGCTTCAGCGCTCCTCGTCGCGGCCATAGTGGCTGAGCTTGTCCATCAGCAGCCCGGCCGCGTCCAATTGCTTGCGTTCCGCGCTCGTCAGGCATGCGTTCGCTGCTTCAGCCAGCCACTCATCCCGGCGCTGACGGCTTGCCTGCAAAACGGTCTGGCCTTGTTCCGACAGCCCGATCCAGGTGCGCCTGCGATCTTCGGTATCTGGCGTGCGAGTAATCAGGTTTCGTGCTTCCAAGTCCTTCAACAGCGCCGCAAGATTGGACGAACGAATGTTTTCTGCCTCGGCAATTTTTGACGGCGTTGCCGTGCCGTCCATTTGATCTATCGCGCTCAGCACCAGCATCTGCGACCAGGTCTCGGGATGATTCTGCGCCTCTTGGCGCAGACGCTTGTTCAAGCGCGTCAAGCGCCCGCGAAACAGTGAAATATCCATGCTGCGGTACCGTGGAAAAAACCTATGAGATTGTAACCAAATCGGGCGCGGTGCGCTGCGGTTGCCTTCGCGTGCCCGGTTAGACGTGTCGAGGGCTTTGATGAGAAGCGCAAGGGTCATACTCATTTTAGGGTCACCCTCGCGCAATCTTGCTCCGCAGCGACGCTTCGCGTTCAGCATTTTGAGCGTTCGGCGCAGCATTCACCAACGTCAGGTTCGCGGCGATATAGAACCCCTGGACCCTACGTTTTTTCTCTTCGTACTCGCAGAGCACTAGCTCGGTGTTTGGCAATTGCGAGGTGTCCAGTGCAGGTTTGACCAGCATTCTCTTGCCCCCCGAGCGCAGGCGCACATATTGCCCAGGCTCGAAGGTGCTCACGGGTGCGTCTCGGCAACGGCCAGCTGCGTCGGGTTTCCCCATGCGCCGCCCAGGGCGGTGTACAGATTGACGTCCGTTATCAACTGCGCCAAGCGGTCAGTGATCAGCGCCTGTTTGGAGGAGAACAATGAGCGTTGTGCATCGAGAAATACCAGGTTGCTGTCCACGCCGATACGATAACGGCGTTGCGCAAGGTCGTAATATGTCTGGTTTGCCCGCACCAGATCAGACTGCGCGCGCAGTTGGTCGTTATAGGTCTGGCGAGCCGCCAGGCCATCGGCCACTTCCTGGAACGCCGTCTGGATGGCTTTTTCATACTGGGCGACGCCGATGTCCTTTTGCAGCTTGGCGTAGTTGAGGCTCGCGCGCAGGCTGCCGGCGTTGAAAATCGGCAGGTTGATTTGCGGCTGGAACGTCCAACTGCCCGAGCCGCCCTTGAACAGGCTGGACAGTTGAGCGCTGGACGCACCGGCATTGGCGGTCAGGCTGACACTGGGGAAAAACGCCGCGCGGGCGGCGCCGATATTGGCGTTGGCGGCTTTGAGCCGATATTCGGCTTGCAGGATATCGGGTCGGCGCTGCAGTAGATCCGACGGCAGGCCCGCAGGCACTTGGGCGATCAGGTCGCCGGCCAGCGGCCGGACCGGCAGGGACTCGGGCAACGCGGTGCCGACCAGCAGCGTCAAGCTGTTGCGGTCCTGTGCGACTTGGCGTTCATAGCGGGCCATGTTGGAACGGGCACTCTCGACGCTGGTCTGCGCCTGCGCAGCGTCCAGCGAGGACGCCACGCCCTGATCCAGGCTGCGCGTGGTCAGGCGCAGGCTTTCCTCGTAGGAGGCCAGGGTCTGGCGCGTCAGTTCCAGTAGTTCCTGGTCGGCACGCCAGGTCAGGTAGGCGTTGGCGACGCTGGCCACCAGGCTCAGTTGCGCACTGCGCTGCGCTTGCTCAGTGGCCAGGTATTCCTGCATTGCCTGTTCACTGAGGCTGCGCACGCGCCCGAAGAAATCCAGTTCATACGAACTGATGCCCAGCGTTGCCGAGTAGGTAGAGGTTATCGCCGGCTTGCCTGTTTTTGTGATGCTCGCCGGTACCCGCTGACGGTTGCCGCTGCCATTCGCAGAAATAGCCGGGAACAGATCTGCACGCTGAATCTGGTATTGCGCGCGGTACGCCTCGACGTTCAGGGCCGCCACACGCAGGTCGCGGTTCTGCGTCAGGGCAGTCTGAATCAGTTGCTGCAACGCCGGGTCGTGAAACAACGCGCGCCAATCCTGGCGTGCAGCGTCTTGACCGACCGCGCCTGCGCCAGCGGCATAGGCTGGGCCTTGTGGGTACTCAGACGCGACTGGCGCCGCAGGCTGGTGGTAATCGGGGATGAGCGAGCATCCCCCCAACGTCACTGCAACCGTCACCAGGGAGAAAGCAAACTTGTTCATTGGCCAGCCTCATTTGAAGGGGAGCACGGGTTACAACCCGTTTCTTGAGTGGTGCTAGGCGCCGACCATCCATTTGGTCAATCCGTGTCGGCCGCTCACCCCAAGCTTTGCGGTTGCACGCTTGAGATAGGTTTCGATAGAGCTGTTTTTGAGGTGCAGTTTTTGCGCTATTTCCGGCACCGTTCCGCCGTTGAGCAAGCCCAGGCAAACTTCCTGTTCGCGGGTCGACAACGTGATGTCGCAGAGGGCCAGGCGCTTTTGAAACTCGCGTTGAATGTGCGTCGGTTCCTGATCGGCAATCGGGGTCGCCATCCAACTGCCCATTTTGCGCAGCGTGCTCTGACGACTGAACTGGGCATAGCTTTCAATCAGTGGCAGCAGGGCATCGGAGAGATTCTTGAGTTGCGACAATTGGCTCAGGGAATAGTCTTTGTGCGTGTGCGATCGATACAGGTTCACCACGCAGCGCCGGTTGCCGTCGCGTGACACCAGCGCACACTGGTGCGTGGCATTCCGCGAGGCCTTGCTTGCCGCGCCTCTGGTGCGTGTTTTCTGACGGATCAGCAGCGAGCCTTCCATGTCCAGCATCTCCTTGAGCAGCGAGTCGTTGGCGGTGGGGCGCAAAGCGTCGGGCGCGGGAATGTCGGCAGGGTCGCCGGCGCTGCCCAGGGCCTTGATATCGATCAGGTGAGTATTTGACTTATCAAAGGTCCATTCGCTGAGCGTCAACGCCGTGACCGGCACAAGCTTGTCGATCAGCTTAAGCATGTTGAGTGCAAAGTGATCCTGATCAGTGCTGGAAATCAGCTCACCGAGGATGAAGTAGAAGTGCGGGCTTTCCGCATTTCGAATGCTGCTTAAATCCATAGTGCAATCATCCTTGATAGCCACGTTTTTATAAGTTGGGGGGTGAGCGATCAGCGCTGCCATCGTTCACTCCTGAAGGGCCTGGCTCGGGTCCGTATTAGGCCCATTCATTGTGTGCCGGTCTGTAATGGAAAGCGGGGACATTCAGGCCACGCCGGCGTGGCGACCGCGTATTTGCCTCGGTCAGTGTTTTGTACAGGCTTTCTGGGACAGCCGATTTGCGGGCAATCCGTACACTTGGCGGCTCCGGCACCCCGGCCGGATGCAGTGTTTTGCCTGACGGGCCAGACCCGGTCTTGAGTGTATTTGAGGAGTTAATCCATGAACAAAGAGCATGAGAAGCCGCCCAAGCCGGGCTCGGTCTTGCGCCTGCTTTGGCAAAACCATCCCTGGCTGGCCTTCTTTTCACTGGTCACTGGCATCATCAGCGGCGTGGCGGCGATTGCGGTGGTCAACGTAATCAACTTGGCGATCTACGAGCAAGGGTCGCGGGTGCACTTGTTGTATTGGTTCGTCGGTTTGAGTGTGGTGGCGCTGGCGTTCCGTAACGGGGCGACCTTGTTTCCCGCCTACGCCAACATGAAGTTGATGACACGCTTGCGCATTGCGTTGTGCCAGAAAATCCTCTCGTCGCCCCTCGAAGAAGTTGATCGGCGCGGCCCGCCCAACGTGCTGACGCTGTTGACCACCGACATTCCGCAGCTCAATGCAACGCTGCTGGTAATGCCGGTGATGCTGGTGGAGTCCACAGTGTTCATGTTCGGCCTGGCCTACCTGGCTTACCTGTCATGGACGGTGTTTGCGCTGACCCTGGCACTGCTGGCGGTCGGCGCGATGCTGTACGTCTTCCTGTTCCTTGGCGGCGTCAAGTTCACCGGCCGCGTGCGTGATGAGTTCACCGCGTTCAACGAGCACACCCACGGCCTGGTGTTCGGCCTCAAGGAACTCAAACTCAACGGCATTCGCCGGCGCTGGTTTGGCCGCTCCGCCATCAAAGAGTCGTCCACGCGGGTCGCACGCTTCAACTTTATCGAGCACATGTGGTACCTCGGTGCCGAGAACATGGGGCTGGTCACCCAGTCATTGCTGATTGGCAGCCTGGTTTTCGTTTTGCCATTGTTGATGGTCACCAGCAGCCAGGTGCTGACCGCCAGCGTCTTGACCGTCATGTACATCCTAGGACCGCTGGGCTTGTTGATCAGCACCATGCCGGTCATGGCGCAAGGCCGGGTGGCGATCAACCGTCTCGCCGAGTTTGGCTTCTTTATCAACGAGCACCATGCCGAGCAGGGCGAGTCGGATAACACCAATGTGCTGCGCCTGGAACACAAGAAGCACTGGCACCAGATCGCGCTCAAAGGCGTAGTGATGAACTATCGCGGCGCGGATGCCGAGAGCGGTTTTGCGCTGGGGCCAGTCGACCTGACCATCAATAGCGGTGAGTTGATCTACATCATCGGTGGCAACGGTTGCGGCAAAAGCACCCTGGTCAAGGCGTTGTGCGGTCTATATGTGCCCCAGGCCGGGCAGATCCTCCTCGATGGCGTCGCCGTCAACGATGAGACCCGCAGTGATTACCGCGACCTGTTTTCTGCCGTGTTCAGCGACTTCCATTTGTTCAACCGGCTCATTGGTCCGGAAGGCGAGGAGGTTAATCCGGAACTGGCTCAGAAGTACCTCGCCGCCTTGGGGTTGGCCGACAAAATCAAGATCGAGGGGTTGGGGTATTCCACCACCAAAGAGCTGTCCTATGGTCAACAAAAACGCCTGGCGCTGGTGTGTGCCTACATGGAAGACCGCCCGGTGTATGTCCTCGATGAATGGGCGGCGGATCAAGACCCACCGTTCAAGCGTTTCTTCTATGAGGAGTTGCTGCCGGAACTAAAACGTCGTGGCAAGACCGTGCTGATCATTACGCATGATGATCAATACTTCCAATTGGCTGATCGCGTTGTGAAGTTGGTCGATGGCCATATTGTCTCCGATGTAAACCTGGTCGCCCAAGACCGTCGCGCCTGATCCTGGCATCGCCGTAACCTGTCCCCAAGCACGCCGCCGGCAACCTTTTTGGTTGTCGGTTTCGTGCTTTTTTTATCTTAAAAAAATCATATAAAACAGATAGTTAAATTTTTAATTGCGAAATAATTCAATGTCCGCCGATTGTCCGGGTTTCAGGTGACATACAGTCCAAAGTGCCAGTGCTTAAATTTGCCAATAAGGTCGTCAGGTGACGGGTGGGCGGCTGTTTTTATCGGAATTAAACTGTCGGGTGCGGGACTTTAATTAATTTTAAGTCTGACCTTTTCCACACTTCCTGATCTTGTTCGCCTCAACTTCCCTCGCTGCTGCGCTGTGACCCAGGCGGCACTGAAAAAACTCTGAGAAGGCATTTATGAAACGTTTTTCTGCAGTGGCCATGGGCGACTTTGTCGCGAAAAAAATCCCGTCATGCAACCTTGCCTTAATCGGTTTTGTCGCGCAGGTGACCGCATGAATTCGTCCCTGCAGCCACCGCAGACCTTCCCCCTGACCGCCGCGCAGAAAGCGATCTGGCTGGACCAGATCAGCCAGGGTGATTCGCCGCTGTACAACATCGGCACCTACCTTGAACTTAACGGTCCGGTGAGCCCGGAGCGGATGCACCGTGCTGTCGAAGTACTGGTGGCCAAGCATGATGCCTTGCGCCTTACGCTGCTGGACGCTACCGATGCCGATGGCGTCCCCCTGCAATGCATTGCGCCTGCCGTGCCGACGGCGGTGCCGCTGTTTGATGTGTCTGAACAGGCCGATCCTGTCGGCGCTGCGTTGGCATTGATGGAGGAGCACATGGGCCGGGCGTTTTCCCTGACCCAGGCGCCGCTGTTTCGCTTTTTCCTGATCAAGCTGGGCGAGGCGCATTACTACTTCGCCAACCAGGCCCATCACCTGATTCTCGACGGCTGGGCCTTCGGCGAAATGCTGCAATCGCTGGGCGACATCTACAGCGACCTGGCTGAAGGTCGGCAGCCCGAAATGGAGACCAGCTCCTACGTCGACTTCATCCATGACGACGCGCGCTACCGCGAGTCGGCCCGTTATGAAAAGGACCGCGAATACTGGCAGCACAAGTACCAGACGCTGCCCGAGCCCCTGTTTGCCCCGCGTCACCAGGACCAGCACGCCAACGGCAAGGCCCCTGGCCGGCATTACATTCGGCCGTTCCCGGTGGTGTTGCACGATCGCATGGGCGAACTGGCGAAAGCCTGCCAAGCCTCGACGTTTCATGTGCTGCTGGCGGCGATGTATGTCTACTTCACCCGCGTGACCCAGCGCGATGAGTGGGTGGTGGGCCTGCCGTTGCTCAACCGCTCGGCCAAGTTCAAGTCAACCCTGGGCATGTTCACCCAGGTCAGCGCCGTGCGCTTCAGCCTCGGTCGCGAGCTGACCTTCAGCGCCCTGGTCGGTGCCGTACGCGATGCGCTCAAGCAGGACTACCGCCATCAGCGTTTCCCGCTGAGCGGCATGAACCTGCGCGCCGAAGCGGGTTCACTGTTCGACCTGACGCTGTCCTACGAACAGGACGATCATCTGTACCAGTTTGCCGAGCAGCGTGGCCACACGGTCAAAGTCACCAACAACCACGAGCAGATGCCCCTGGCGTTTCACCTGCGGGCGAGCAACCACAAGGACAAGGCGTGGGCGCACTACGTCTATAACGAAGCGTATTTCGACGCCGATGAAATCGAGGCCCTGGCCGAGCGCTTTACCTATGTGCTGGAGCAAGCGCTGGAGAACGCCGAGCGTACGGTGAGTGAGTTCTCGTTGATCACCGAGACGGACCACGCGCTGATGCAGCACTGGAATGCGGGCGCGGGCACGTACCCCAGCCATGAGACGATTCATGCGCTGTTTGAGGCCCAGGCGGCTTCGCGCCCCGATGCGACGGCACTCATGTTCGAAGGTCTGCGCCTGAGCTACGGCGACCTGAACCGGCGCGCCAACCAGGTTGCGCATCGCCTGTTGAGCCTGGGCGTGCGCCCGGATGATCGCGTGGCGATCTGCGTCGAACGTGGCCTGGAAATGATCGTTGGTTTACTGGGCATCCTTAAGGCCGGGGCCGGTTATGTACCGATTGACCCGGCCTATCCGCAGGAACGCATCAGCTACACCCTGCAAGACAGCGCACCGGTGGCGGTGCTGGTGCAGCAGGCGACCCACGCCCTGGTGGCCGAGTTGTCGGTGCCGGTGATCGACCTGGATTCGGCGGGCTTGCAAGTCGAGTCAGTGATGAACCCACAGGTGCCCGGCCTGACCTCGGCGAGCCTGGCGTACGTGATCTACACCTCTGGCTCCACCGGCCAGCCCAAGGGCGTGATGATTGAGCATCGCAACGTGGCGCGCTTGTTCAGCGCCACTGAGGCCTGGTTCGATTTCAATGATCAGGACGTGTGGGCGCTGTTCCACTCGTTTGCCTTCGACTTCTCCGTTTGGGAAATCTGGGGTGCGCTGATCCATGGCGGGCAGTTGCTGATAGTGCCGCAGCTCACCAGCCGTGCGCCGGACGCCTGTTATGCGCTGCTGTGCAGCGCCGGCGTCACCGTCCTCAACCAGACGCCGAGTGCCTTTCGTTCGTTGATCGCGGCCCAGGGCCAGAGCGAGCTCAAGCACTCCCTGCGTCAGGTGATCTTCGGTGGCGAAGCCTTGGAGCCGGGCATTCTGAAACCCTGGTATGCGCGCATGGCCAACGCCGGCACGCAACTGGTGAACATGTACGGCATCACCGAAACCACCGTGCACGTGACCTATCGCGCGCTGGCCGCCGCAGACGCCTGCCGGGTCGGTACCAGCCTGATTGGCGGGCGGATTCCGGACCTGCGCGTGTACATCCTCGATGCCCAGGGCCAGCCCGTCCCGCACGGCGTGGAAGGTGAGTTGTATGTGGGCGGGGCAGGGGTGGCTCGCGGTTACCTGAACCGGCCTGAATTGAATGCCGAGCGTTTCCTCAACGACCCGTTCGATGGCACTGCGGGTGCGCGCATGTACCGCACCGGTGACCTTGGCCGCTGGCTGGCAGACGGCAGCATCGACTACCTGGGGCGCAATGACGACCAGGTGAAGATCCGGGGTTTCCGCATCGAACTGGGTGAGATCGAAGCGCGCCTGGCTGCCTGTGACGGCGTGCGCGAGGCGGTGGTGATTGCCCGCGAAGACGCACCCGGTGACAAGCGCCTGGTGGCCTACCTCATTGCCTGCGAGGGTGCCGAACCTTCGGCTGGCGAGTTACGCACGCAGTTGTTGGCGTCGCTGGCCGACTATATGGTGCCCAGCGCGTTCGTGGTGCTGGAGCGCTTGCCGCTGACCACCAACGGCAAGCTGGATCGCAAGGCTTTGCCGGCGCCCGATACCGAGGCCTATGCGCGGCGCGAGTACGCAGCGCCGCAGGGTGAGCTGGAAACCACCCTGGCACGCCTCTGGAGCGAACTGCTGGGTGTCGAGCGGGTAGGGCGCCACGACCAGTTCTTCGAACTCGGCGGTCATTCGCTGTTGGCGGTCAAGCTGATCGAGCGCATGCGCCAGGTCGGCCTGAACGCGGATGTGGGCGTACTGTTCGGTCAGCCGACCCTGGTGGCGTTGGCCGCCGCCGCCGGCAGCCGACACCAGGTGCACGTGCCTGCCAATGCGATCCCGGCCGGTTGCACGCGGATTACTCCGGCCATGCTGCCCCTGGCGCAGTTGCCACAGGAACAGCTCGACCGCGTCGTCGCCGGCATCCCCGGCGGTGTCGCCAACGTACAGGAAATCTACGCGCTGGTGCCGTTGCAGGAAGGCATCCTGTTCCATCACCAGACCAGCACCGAAGGCGATCCCTACCTGCTACAGGTGGTGTTGCGCATGCACAGTCGCGAGCACGTGCAGGGCTTTGCCGACGCCCTGCAGCAGGTCATCGACCGCCACGATATCTTGCGCACCTCAATGGCTTGGCAGGGGCTGGACGAACCTGTGCAAGTGGTCTGGCGCGAAGCAAGGCTACCGGTGCAGCACATGCAGTTCGACCCGGCACTGGGTGATGTTGCCGCGCAACTCTGCACACGCTTGGACCCGCGTCACACGCGCATGGACCTGACACGCGCACCGCTGATGGCCCTGCATTTTGCCGAAGACCAGCCGGGCGCAGGCTGGGTGGCAGTGCTGCAGTTCCATCACCTGATTGATGACGCCACCTCACTGGCGCTGTTGGGCCAGGAAATCGAGGCGCTGGCGCAAGGTCGTGGTGATCAGCTGGCGCCATCGGTGCCGTACCGCAACTACGTGGCACAGACCCGCTTGGGCATCAGCCAGGCCGCTCACGAGACGTTCTTCCGCGAGATGCTCGGCGATGTTGACGAGCCGAGTTTGCCGTTTGGCCTGCAGGATGTGCAGGGTGACGGGCTGGGTGTCACGCAAGCCAGCCTGCCCGTGGCGCCACTGCTCGGTCAGCGCCTGCGTGCCCAGGCCCGACGCCTGGGGGTGAGCAATGCCAGCCTGTATCACTTGGCCTGGGGCCAGGTGGTCGGGCATCTGGCCGCGCGTCGCGACGTGGTGTTCGGCACCGTGCTGATGGGCCGCCTGAGCAGTGGCGAGGACGCTGACCGTGCCTTCGGCATGTTCATCAATACCTTGCCGCTGCGGGTGGAAGCAGGCGACCAAGGCGTCGAAAACGCACTGAAGACCACCCATGCACGGTTGGCCGCCTTGCTCGGCCATGAACATGCGCCGCTGTCTTTGGCCCAACGTTGCAGCGGTGTGGCAGCGCCCACACCGTTGTTCAGCGCATTGCTCAACTATCGCCATGCCGCGGTCGGTGCACAATCGGCGCAGGATGCCGGCAAGGCGCTGACCTGGGCCGGGGTGGAAATGACCGGTGGCGAAGAGCGCACCAACTTCCCGCTGATGTTGTCGGTGGACGACCTCGGTGACGCATTTGGCCTGAGCGTGCAGGCCGTGGCCGGTGTCGATCCGCAGCGCGTCTGCGGCTACATGCACCGTGTGCTGGAAGCCATTGCCGAAGCTTTGGAGCACCAGCCGGAACAACCTCTGCAGCACCTCGCGATCCTGCCGGATGCCGAGCGCCAGGAAGTGCTCGCCCACTTCAACGCCTTCGCGGTCGACTACCCGGCCATCGCGACGGTGCACGTGCTCTTCGAAGCGCAGGCGCAGCGTCAGCCTGACGCGGTTGCCGTCACCTATGAAGGCCAATCCCTGAGCTATGGCGAGTTGAACACCCTGGCCAACCGGATTGCCCACCGCCTGATTGCCGATGGCATTGGTGCCAATGACCGTGTGGCCATCTGCGCCGAACGCAGCGTGGAAATGGTCGCCGGCCTGCTGGCGATACTCAAGGCTGGCGCCGGCTACGTGCCCCTGGACCCGGCTTATCCGGATGAGCGCCTGGCGTACATGCTGCAAGACAGCGCGCCCAAGGCCCTGCTGACCCAGCAGCGCCTGGTGCAGCGCTTCAGCCTGTCCGCCGTGTCGATCTTGCTGCTCGATGCCGCCAACGTTGGCGATGGTTACCCTGCACACAACCCGCACGTGAGTGATCTGGGCGCCGAAGCCCTGGCCTACGTGATCTACACCTCCGGTTCCACCGGCCAGCCCAAGGGCGTCGCCATGCCCCATGGGCCGCTGGTTAACCTGATGCACTGGCAGATTGCGCAAACCCTGGCCGATGGCCGCCCGGCCCAACGCACCTTGCAGTTCGCCGCACTGGGCTTTGACGTGGCCTTCCAGGAAGTCTTCAGCACCCTGTGCGCCGGTGGTGAACTGTCGTTGATTCCGGGCGACCTGCGGCTCAATTTCCGCGAACTGTTCCGGCATATCTGCGAACGCGGCGTGCAGCGTCTGTTCCTGCCGTGCATCGCCCTGCAAGCCTTGGCCGAAGCCGTGGCCCAGACGCCTGAGCTCTGGCGTTTGCCCTGCGCGCTGAGCGATGTGATCACCGCGGGTGAGCAACTGCGTATCAGCGAACCGATGCGTGAGCTGTTCCAACGCCTGCCTGACTGCCGCCTGCACAACCACTATGGGCCGACCGAATCCCACGTCACCACCGCCTTGACCCTGGACGGCGATGCGGCGTCCTGGCCGGTGTTGCCATCGATTGGCGTGCCTGTGGCCAACACGCGTATCTACCTGCTCGACGAACACCTGCAGCCGGTGCCGTTGGGTGTCGCCGGTGAGATCTACATTGGCGGCGCCTGCGTGGCCCGTGGCTATTTGCACCGCGATGACCTGACCGCCGAACGCTTCCTGGCCGATCCGTTTGTACCTCAGGGCCGCCTGTATAAAACCGGTGACCTGGGCCGCTACCAACGCAACGGCGAGATCGATTACCTGGGCCGCAACGATGGCCAGATCAAGATCCGCGGCTTTCGCGTGGAGCTGGGCGAAATCGAAGCGCGCCTGGCTCAGCACCCTGGTATACGCGATGCGGCGGTGCTGGTGCGCGAGGACAGCCCTGGCGACAAGCGCCTGGTGGCCTATTTCACCGCTCACGTTGAAGCGGCGCCCAGCGGGGCCGACGAACTGCGCGCGCATTTGCAAGCGCTGCTGCCCGACTACATGATCCCGGCGGCCTATGTGCAACTGAGCGCGCTGCCGCTGTCGCCCAACGGCAAACTCGAGCGCCGCGCATTGCCGGTGCCGGATGTCGAGGCCTTTGCCAGCCGTGAATACGAAGCACCGCACAATGCCATCGAAACCACCCTGGCCGAGTTGTGGAGCCAGGTGTTGGGCGTGGCCAGGGTAGGGCGCCAGGACAACTTCTTCGAACTGGGCGGTCACTCGCTGCTGGCGGTCAAGCTGATCGAGCGTATGCGTCAATTGGGCCTGAGCGCCGATGTACGCGTGCTGTTCGGCCAGCCGACTCTGGCGGCCCTGGCCGCAGCCGTGGGCGGTGGCAGTGAAGTCCAGGTGCCGGCCAACCGTATCCCGGCTGACTGCGCGCACATTCGTGCCGACATGCTCAGCCTGATCGACCTCAGCCAGGAGACTCTCGACCGCATCGTCGCACGGGTGCCGGGCGGCGCGCGCAATGTGCAGGACATCTACCCGCTGGCGCCGTTGCAGCAAGGCATTCTGTATCACCACATCACCAGCGAGCAGGGTGACCCCTACTTGTTGCAGGCTACGTTCAGTCTGGAAACCCGCGCGCAACTCGACAGCTTCGCCCAGGCCCTGCAAGCGGTGATTGATCGCCATGACATCACCCGCACGGCGATCCTCTGGGACGACCTCGAACAGCCGGTGCAGGTCGTGCTGCGCCGCGCCGAACTGCCCCGCGAAGCCCTGCAGTTCGACCCCGCCCAGGGCAGTATGCTGGAGCAGTTGCACGCACGCTTCGATCCGCGCCAGGCGCGCCTGGTGTTGAGCAAGGCGCCGCTGCTGCACCTGGCGTATGTGCACGATGAAGCCAACCAGCGCTGGCTGGCAATGTTGCTGTTCCACCACATTGCCATGGACCACACCGCACTCGATGTGATCAGCGAAGAAGTGCTCGCCTACCGCAGCGGTGGTTTCGCGCAATTGGACGCGGCGATGCCGTACCGCAATTACGTGGCGCAGGCGTTGTTGGGCGTCAGCCAGGCTGATCATGAACAGTTCTTCCGCGAGATGCTCAGTGACATCGATGAGCCGACCCTGCCGTTTGGCTTGCAGCAAGTGCAAGGCGATGGGCTGTCGGCCGAGGAGGCCAAGCTCCAACTGGATGCGCCGCTGTGTCGGCGCCTGCGGGCGCAGGCGCGCCATCTGGGCGTCAGTGCCGCGAGCCTGCACCACCTGGCTTGGGCGCGGGTGCTGGCCAGCGTCAGTGGGCGTGATGAGGTGGTGTTCGGCACCGTGTTGCTCGGCCGCATGCAAAGTGGCGATGGCGCCGACCGTGCCCTGGGCATGTTCATCAATACCTTGCCGCTGCGAGTCAGCGTGGGCGAACAAGGCGTGCGGGCCGGGGTACGCGCCGTGCACGCCCGGCTCTCCGCGCTGCTGGGCCACGAGCATGCACCGCTGGTGGTCGCCCAGCGATGCAGCGCCGTGCCGGCGGCGTCGCCGTTGTTCAGTTCAATCCTCAACTACCGTCACAGCCCGTTGCAGGACAGTGAAGGGCCGCAGTATTGGTCCGGTGCCCAAGTGCTGGAGGTGCGCGAGCGCACCAACTATCCGTGCATGCTGTCGGTGGACGACCAAGGCGAAGGCTTTCTGCTCAGCGTGCAAACCTGCGGCGTGGATGCCCAGCGTGTGGCGGCCTATATGCAGACCGCCTTGCAACACTTGGTGGAGGCGCTGGAGACCGCGCCGCACACCGCCGTTGAGCAACTCTCGGTGCTGCCGGCGGCGGAGCGTGAAACCCTGCTGGAGCACTTCAACGACACCGTCAAGCATCACCCGCTGCAGCAGACAATTCACGGCCTGTTCGAAGCCCAGGTGCAACGCACACCGGACGCCGTTGCGTTACTGGCGGATGCCCAGCGCCTGACCTACCGCGAGCTGAACGAGCGCGCCAATCGCCTGGCCCATCATCTGCGCGAGCAGGGTGTGGTGCTGGAGTCGCGTGTGGGCATCTGCGTCGAGCGCAGCGCCGAGATGGTCATCGGATTGCTGGCGATCCTCAAGGCCGGTGGCGGTTACGTGCCGCTCGACCCTGCTTATCCGCTGGACCGCCTGGCCTACATGCTGGAAGACAGCGCGCCGGCCGTGGTCCTGGTCCAGGGCGCCACCCGCGCCTTGCTGGGTGACATCGACGTGCCGGTGATTGACCTGGAACGCGTCACCTGGCAACACCAGCCTGCCGGCAACCCGTTGATTGCCGAGCTGACCCCGCAACACCAGGCCTACGTGATCTACACCTCCGGCTCCACCGGCAAGCCCAAGGGCGTCATCAACGAGCACAGCCCGGTGGTCAACCGCTTGCTGTGCATGCAGGACACCTATCGCCTGGACAGCTCGGATGCCCTGCTGCAGAAAACCCCTTTCAGCTTTGACGTGTCGGTGTGGGAGTTCTTCTGGCCGCTGTTCACCGGTGCGCGCCTGGTGATGGCCCGTCCGGGCGGGCACAAGGACCCGGCGTATCTGTGTGAGGTGATCGAGGCCGAACAGATCACCACGGTGCACTTCGTGCCGTCGATGCTCGATGTATTTCTGGCCCATGGCGACGTCAGCCAGGCGGCCAGGTTGGTGCGGGTCATGTGCAGCGGCGAAGCGTTGCCAGGCCACCTGGTGCGGCGCTTCAAGGCGCAATTGCCGGGCATTGCGTTGTTCAATCACTACGGCCCGACCGAAGCCGCAGTGGAAGTCACGGCCTGGGATTGCAACGGCGCCGTCACGCCGGACAACACCCCGATCGGCAAGCCCATAGGCAACGTGCGCATGTACGTGCTCGACGCGCACTTGCAGCCGGTGCCCCTGGGGGTCAGCGGTGAACTGTTCATTGGCGGCGTGCAGGTCGCCCGTGGCTACCTGAACCGCCCCGAGCTGAACGCCGAACGTTTCCTCAAGGACCCGCACAGCGCGGGGCGGATCTACCGCACTGGTGACGTTGCGCGTTATTTGCCGGACGGCAACATTGAGTACCTGGGCCGCAATGATGACCAAGTGAAGATCCGCGGTGTGCGCATCGAACTGGGCGAAATCCAGGCACGCCTGGGCCAATTCCCGGGCATCCAGGAGGCCACGGTGCTGGCCCGCGAGGATGTGCCGGGCGACAAGCGCCTGGTGGCCTATTACACCGGCGTGCCGGCCGCCACCGAGGCCTTGCGTGCGCATTTATTGGAGCAATTGCCGGAGTTCATGGTGCCACAGGTGTTCGTGCACCTCGACGCGCTGCCGCTGAGCCCCAACGGCAAGCTCGACCGCAAGGCCCTGGCGGCGCCGGACATGGGCGCGCTACGCAGCCATGCCTACGAAGCGCCCGAGGGCGAAATCGAAACTACCCTGGCCCGGCTCTGGACGGAGTTGTTGAACGTCGAGCGCGTCGGTCGCCATGACAACTTCCTTGAACTGGGCGGGCATTCATTGCTGGCGGTCAGCCTGATCGGACGCTTACGCCAGGAAGGCATCGAAGCCAACGTCAAGGCGCTGTTCGAACACTCCACGCTGTGGGAGTACGCCGCAATTACGGAAAGAATGGAGATGGTCCTGTGAGTGTTATCGAACTGTTGGCGACACTGAAAGAAAAGGACGTGCAGTTGTCCGTCAAAGGCGACCAACTGGTGTTGCAGGGCAACAAGCTGGCCTTGAGCGAGCCGGGCGTGCTGGCTTCGCTGCGTGAACACAAGGCTGCGCTGATCGCCTTGATCAAGGCCGGTGACTACTCGGCGCAGCGCGCCGGGCAGGTCGACGTGCCGGCCAATGCCATTGCTATCGATTGCACCCATATTCGCCCGGCGATGCTGCCTCTGGTGAACCTGAGCCAGGCGAGCATCGACCATATCGTCGCCCAGGTTCCCGGCGGCGTGGCCAATGTGCAGGACATCTACCCGCTGGCGGCACTGCAGGAAGGGATCTTCTATCACCACGTGACGGCGCGCCAAGGTGACCTTTACCTGATGCGCTCACAGTTCGCGATCACTACGCGGCCACGCCTGGAGGCGTTTGCCCAGGCTTTGCAGCAGGTGATCAATCGTCACGATATCCTGCGCACCAGTATTGTCTGGGAGGGCCTGGATGAGCCGGTGCAAGTGGTCTGGCGCCAGGCGCAACTGGTGATCGACGAGGTGGCGCTCGACCCGGCCGACGGGCCGGTTACCGAGCAGTTGTACCAGCGCTTCGACGCCCGCGCCATGCACATGCACTTGGGCCGCGCGCCGCTGCTGCGCGTGGTTTTCAGCGAAGACCCGAGCAACCAGCGCTGGGTGGCGATGCTGTTGTTCCATCACATCGCCATTGACCACGTGGCCATGCAGGTGGTGTACGAGGAGATCCACGCTTGTCTGTACGGCCGTGCCGAGCAACTCGGCGCGCCGGTGCCCTACCGCAACTATGTGGCCCAGGCACGCCTGGGCACGACGGTGCAAGAGCACGAAGGGTTCTTTCGCGACATGCTCGGCGATCTGGATGAGCCGACCCTGCCGTTCGGCCATCAGGATGTCCAGGGCGATGCGCACGTGCATGAGCTGGCTCACGTGTTGGACGCGGACTTGAGCCGACGCCTGCGGGCCCAGGCCCGGCAACAGGTGGTCAGCGTCGCCAGCCTGCATCATTTGGCCTGGGCACAGGTGCTGGGGCGGATCAGCGGGCGCGATGATGTGGTGTTCGGCACCGTGCTGATGGGGCGCATGGGCGGCAGTGAAGGCAGTGAGCGCGGGCTGGGTCTGTTTATCAATACCTTGCCGCTGCGGCTGGACGTCGGGGCGCTGGACGTACAGGCCGCGACCAAGGCTGCCCATGCGCGCTTGACGCGCCTGCTGGGGCACGAGCACGCACCGTTGGCGCTGGCCCAGCGCTGCAGTCGCGTGGCCGCGCCTACACCGTTGTTCAGCGCCTTGATCAACTACCGCCAGAGCCTGGCGCCGACGGCGAACGTGGCGCAATGGGACGGTATCGAGTTGCTCGGCGGCGAGGGGCGCAGCAACTATCCCCTGGTGCTGTCGGTGGATGACGTCGGTGAAGACTTCAACCTGACGCTGCAAGGCGTGGCCAGCATGCCGTTACCGCGCATCCTCAGCTATTTGCTCACCGCGTTGCACACGCTGGTTGACGCCTTGGAACAGGGCCATGCCACATCCATGCAGGCGTTGCCGATCGTGCCCGACGATGAGCGTGCCCGCCAGGTGACGGGTTTCAATCGCAGCGCCAGGAATTACCCGCGCGGCCAGACCATTCACGCCTTGATCGAGGCCCGCGCGTTGGCGCTGCCCCACGCGTTGGCGGTGTGCCAGGGCGAGCAGCGACTGAGTTACCAGCACCTTAACGCGCGGGCCAACCAACTGGCCCATCACTTGATCAACCTGGGTGTCGGCCCTGATGACCGCGTCGCCATCTGTGCTCGACGCAGCGTCGACACCCTGGTGGGCCTGGTGGCGATCCTCAAGGCTGGCGCCGCCTATGTGCCGGTGGACCCGGCACACCCACTGGAACGTATTGCCTATCTGTTGCAGGACAGCGCGCCCGTGGCGGTGCTGGTGCAGTCGGCCACCGCCGCGTGCGTCGCCGGGCTTTCGGTACCGATCATCGACCTTGACGCCCCGGCCTGGCTTGCCGCCTGCGCCGACAACCCCCAGGTGCCCGGCCTGACCCCGGCGCACTTGGCTTATGTGATCTACACCTCCGGCTCCACCGGCCAACCCAAAGGCGTGATGGTCGAACACCAGACCCTGGAAAACCTGGTGAACTGGCATTGCGATGCGTTTGACCTGCACGTCGGCAGCCATACCTCCAGTGTCGCCGGCTTCGGTTTTGACGCGATGGCCTGGGAGGTGTGGCCGGCCTTGTGCGCCGGCGCGACCCTGCACCTGCCTCCCGCCCATCACGCCCAGGAAGACCTTGATGCGCTGCTGCAATGGTGGCTGGATCAGCCGCTGGACGTCAGCTTCTTGCCGACCCCGGTGGCCGAGTACGCTTTCAGCCAGTCACTGGAACACCCGACCCTCAAGACCCTGCTGATCGGCGGCGATCGTTTGCGCCAGTTCAATACGCCACGGCGCTTCAAGCTGATCAACAACTACGGTCCGACCGAAGCGACGGTGGTCGCGACCTCTGGCCTGATCGAAGCCGGCAAGACCCTGCACATCGGCAAACCGGTGGCCAACGCCCAGGTCTACGTGCTGGATGCGCAACTGCAACTGCTGCCCCAAGGGGTGGCCGGTGAGCTGTATGTGGCCGGTGCCGGGGTGGCACGCGGGTACCTGAATCGCGTGCAAATGACTGCCGAACGCTTCCTCAAAGACCCGTTCAGCCGCGACCCGCAGGCACGCATGTACCGCACCGGCGACCTGGTACGCTGGTGCGAGGACGGCACCCTGGAGTACCTGGGGCGTAATGACGACCAGGTGAAAATCCGCGGCGTGCGCATTGAACTGGGTGAAATCGAAAGCCGACTGGCTGAGCAGGCGCAGATCCGCGAAGCGGTCGTATTGGCGCGCGACGGTCGGCTGGTGGCGTATTTCACTGAATACGCCACTCAACCATCACCCGTGGACATCGAAACCCTGCGCAGCGCGTTGCAGGCACAGTTGCCGGAGTACATGGTGCCGAGCGCTTATGTGCGCCTGGACAGCCTGCCGCTGACCGCGAACGGCAAGCTTGACCGCAAGGCCCTGCCGGAGCCGGGTCTGGAGTCGATGCTCAATCGGGGTTATGCCGCACCTGAGGGTGAGGTGGAGACCACCCTCGCGCAGATTTGGGCGCAGGTGCTCAAGGTCGAGCAAGTAGGGCGCCATGACCATTTCTTCGAGCTGGGCGGGCATTCGCTGTTGGCCGTCAACCTGGTGGAGCGCATGCGTCAGGCCGGCCTCAATGCCGACGTACGCGTGCTGTTCAGCCAACCCACCCTGGCAGCGCTCGCGGCGGCAGTGGGCAGTGGCCACGAAGTGCAGGTGCCGGCCAACCTGCTGGTACCGGGCCTGCGCCACATCACCCCGGACCTGTTGCCGCTGGCGCAGCTCAGCCAGGCCAACATCGACTTGATCGTTGCAGCCGTGCCCGGTGGCGTGGCCAACGTGCAAGACATCTACCCCCTGGCACCCTTGCAGGAAGGCATTCTCTACCTGCACTTGTCGGCTGCGCACCGTGATCCCTACCTGCTCAAATCGCTGTTCGTCTTCGATGACCTCGCGCGCTTGCAGGCGTTTTGCCAAGCATTGCAACAGGTCATCGAGCGCCATGACATCCTGCGTACGGCCGTACTCTGGGAGGGCCTCGAGCAGCCGATGCAGGTGGTGTTGCGTCACGCCCAGCTGGCAGTTGAGGCGTTCAAGCCAACCCTTGCCGACGTGCCGGTCGTCGAGCAGTTGCGCGCGGATGTGCAGCGCCGTTATACCCGCCTCGATTTGAACCAGGCGCCGCTGATGCGCGTGGTCTACGCCGACGACCCGGCGAACGCAAAAGTCGTCGCGTTCTTTCTGTTCCACCACCTGGTGCTTGATCACACCGCCGTGGAGGTGGTGCAGCATGAGATGCAAGCCTATCTGCTCGGGCACGCCGACCGCCTGGGAGCGGCGGTGCCGTATCGCAACTATGTGGCCCAGGCGCGCCTGGGGGTCAGTGAGCAGGAACACGAGGCGTTTTTTTGCGCGATGTTGGCGGACATCGACGAGCCGACCCTGCCGTTTGGCCTGCACACTGTCGAGGGGGACGGGGAGGCCATTGAAGAAGCCAGCCTGACCCTCGACGCGACGGTGAGTCAGCGCTTGCGCACGCGTGCGCGGCAACTGGGCGTCAGCCCGGCCAGCGTGTTCCACCTGGCCTGGGCGCGGGTATTGAGCGTGGTCGCGCAGAACGACCGCGTGGTGTTCGGTACAGTGATGATGGGCCGCCTGCAGGGCGGTGACGGCGCCGACCGGGCACTGGGCATGTTTATCAATACACTGCCGTTGCGCGTCGATATTGACGCGCAAGCGGTGCAAGCGGCGGTCAAGGCCACCCACGCCAGCCTCAGTGGCTTGCTTGGCCATGAGCATGCCTCATTGGCCCTGGCGCAGCGCTGCAGCAGTGTCGCGCACTCCACGCCGTTATTCAGTGCCTTGCTCAACTACCGGCACAGCGCCGAGCCATCAGCGGCCGCGCTGGCCGAATACCAACATGCCTGGCGTGGCATAGAGGTGATTGACGTGCATGAGCGCACCAATTACCCGTTGAGTGTCAGCGTCAATGACCTGGGCGAGCAGTTCAGCCTGAGTGCATTGGCAGTGGCCGAGATCGGTGCAGAGAAAATCTGTGGTTACTTCAATACGGTCATCGAGCGCTTGGTCGACGCCCTGGAACACTCGCCGTTCGCGCCACTGAACCGCATTTCCATGCTGCCTGGGGCCGAGCGTGAGCAAGTGCTACAGGGGTTCAATGCCACTGCCAGGGACTACCCGCGCACGCAGACCCTGCATGCGCGTTTCCAAGAGCATGCTGCTGCGCAGCCGCTGGCACTGGCAGCGGTGCAGGGCGAGCAGTCATTGAACTATGCGCAGTTGAACCGGCGTGCCAACCAACTGGCCCACCATTTGCTCGGCCTGGGTGTGGCACCCGGCGAGCGCGTGGCGATCCTGCTGGAGCGCTCGCTGGACCTGCTGGTGAGCCAGTTGGCCATCAGCAAGTGCGCGGCGGTGTATGTGCCGCTGGACATCAACGCGCCGCTGGACCGTCAGGGCTTTATGGTTGCGGACAGCGGTTCACAGTGGCTGCTCACGTTGGCGTCGATCGAGGTGCCCGAGGGCGCTCGTCGTCTGGACCTGGACCGCCTCGATTTCACTGACACCCCCGACTGCAACCCGGCGCTGGAGCAATCGGCCGAGACGGCGGCGTACATCATGTACACCTCCGGCTCCACCGGCATGCCAAAGGGCGTATTGGTGCCGCACCGGGCAATTACGCGCTTGGTGATCAACAACGGTTACGCCGATTTCAATCAGCACGACCGTGTGGCCTTTGCCTCCAACCCGGCGTTCGATGCCAGCACCCTCGACGTGTGGGCGCCCTTGCTCAACGGCGGCGCGGTGGTGGTGGTCGACCAGGACACGCTGTTGTCCCAGGCAGATTTCGCCGCGCTGTTGCAGCAGCAAGCGGTCAGCGTGTTGTGGATGACCGCCGGCCTGTTCCACCAATACGCCGATGGGCTGCTGCCGCTGTTCACGCAACTGCGTTACCTGATCGTCGGCGGCGATGTGCTCGACCCAAGTGTCATCGCCCGAGTACTCAAGGACGGCGCACCGCAGCACCTGCTCAACGGCTACGGCCCGACCGAAGCCACCACCTTCTCGACCACCTTTGAAATCACCTCGGCCGAGGAGGGCAGCATCCCGATTGGCCGGCCGGTCGGCAACAGCCGTGCCTATGTGCTGGATGCCCATCAGCAACCGGTGCCGGTCGGCGTGACCGG
>NZ_CVTT01000064.1:0-24436 GCF_900006605.1 Pseudomonas sp. 58 R 3
ACCGATCCAAAAGCGGCCGTCACTTCGATTACCGACTCGATCGACAACACCACGGTTTCTCTGAGTGCTGATAAAGCCTCGGTGGTTGAAGGCGGTGACATCACTTACACCGCGACCTTGACTAACAAAGCGCAAACAGACGTTACCGTGACGCTTTCGAATGGCCAGACCATCACGATCAAGGCCGGTGAAACTGTCGGCTCGACGGTTTTCCATACCCCGGCTAACGACGTCTACAACAACGGTTCCACCGTCAGCACCACCATCGCCAAAACTGCGGGCGGCAACTTCGAGAACCTGGTCACCGATCCAAAAGCGGCCGTCACTTCGATTACCGACTCGATCGACAACACCACGGTTTCTCTGAGTGCTGATAAAGCCTCCGTGGTTGAAGGCGGCGACATCACCTACACCGCGACCTTGACCAACAAAGCGCAAACCGACGTTACCGTCACGCTGAGCAATGGCCAAACCATCACCATCAAAGCCGGCGACTCCGCAGGCTCGACGGTTTTCCATACCCCGGCTAACGACGTCTACAACAACAGTTCCACCGTCAGCGCCACGATCACCAAAGCCGTCGGCGGTAACTTCGAGAACTTGGTTACCGATCCTAAATCCGTAGTCACTTCGATTACTGATTCGATCGACAACACCACCATCAGCATCACCGGCGACGCCTCGGTGACTGAAGGCGGCACGGCGCATTACACGCTGACGTTGAGCAACCCGGCGCAAACCGATGTGACCGTGACGCTCAAGTACAGCGGCACCGCCACCGATGGTTCGGACTTCAACGGCGTTTACACCGTGAAGATCCCGGCCGGCGCCAGCAGCGTGCCGTTTAACATCGCCACGATCGACGACAAGATCACCGAGCCGACCGAACAGATTGTCATCACTATCGACAAGACCACCGGTGGTAATTTCGAAAATCTGGTGATCGGCAAGGGCACCGTCAGCACCAACATCATCGATAACGATGCGCCGCCGGTCATCGACCTGGATGCCAACAACTCCAGCGGCGCGACCGGTGCAGACTATAAAACGGTCTTTACCGAAGGCACCGCCGGGCCGGGTGTGTCGATTGCCGACACCGATATCAAGATCACCGATCCGGACAGCACGATGCTGACTGGCGCGACGGTTACCCTGACCAACGCACAAGCCGGTGATGCACTGAACCTGGGCAACAGCGTGAACGGCATCATCGTCAGCACCAACAACCAGACGGGCACCATCACCCTGACGTTGTCGGGCAGCGCGACGCTGGCTGATTACATGCAGCGTATCCAGAACATCACGTTCACCAACAACAGCCACGACCCAAGCACCACGCCACGGACCATCACCGTGAGCGTGACCGATGGCGGCAACTACTCCAACGTCGCCACCACCACCGTTAACGTGGTGGCGGTCAACGATCCGCCGGTCGCCACCGGCAGCGCCGTGACCGGCACCGAAGACACGCCGCTGGCACTGACCTGGGCCAACTTCGGCGTGACCGATGTGGACTCGCCACAAGCCAGCCTGGGCGTAAAAATCACCGACCTGCCGGTGGCCGGCAAGCTGCAATACCTGGCAGCGGATGGCACCACCTGGACCAACGTGACTGCCAACCAGACCTTCACCAAGGCCCAGATCGACGGCGGCCAGTTGCGCTTTATGCCTAACGCCAACGAATCCGGCGCCGACGGTTATGGCGGCACCGGCATTGGCAACAAACAGGCTGATTACGCACAGTTCAAGTTCCAGCCTACCGACGGCAAAGACCTGGGCAACAGCGCCACGGTGAAAGTCGATATCACCCCCGTGGCCGATGCACCGACGCTGAACGTGGCCGATAACAATGTCGCCTCGACCGGTCTGATCAAACAGGGCTGGAACAGCATTGCCGGCCTCGGCACCAACGGGAACGGCGCGGCACCCGATGTACTGAAAAAAGCCATCGACAACGCAGGTACGCCGAACAACACCAGTGTCGTCACCAATGTCGAGTCCGTCGACAATGTCAACGCCGGCTCCGGCTCCAAGATCTCCGGCCTGATGTACATGGAAGCCGGCAAGAGCTACACCTTCAGCGGCGTCGCCGATGACAGTGTGGTGGTCAACGTTGGCGGTAAAGACATTGCCAGCGGGGTATGGGCGACCAACAGCGGCAAGTTCAGCGGCTCGTTTACGCCAACGGTCAGCGGTTACTACAGCCTCGAGATCTACCAAGCCAACCAAGCGGGGCCTGGCAGCTTTGACGTCAATCTGTCGATCAACGGCGGCGCGATACAGAACTTGAGCACCAGCACCGTGCCGCTGTACACCGGCCTCACCGATTTGACCAACGCCGGTGTAACCGTCTCCGACCTGCATGGCAGCAACGGTGACGGTTACTACGTGGGCTACAAGCTCAACGAAGGCCAGGAAAACGGCACCGTCAAACTGTCCAAGGTCACCACGGCACTGACCGACACCGACGGCTCGGAAACCCTGAGCGTGAAGATCAGCGGCGTACCGGCCGGCTCGGTCCTCACCGACGCGTCTGGGCACACCTTCACCGCGACCAAGGGCGTGGGCGAAGTCAACGTGACCGGTTGGGATTTGAACACCCTGACCATCAAGCCACCGACCTATTACAGCGGCCAGTTCAACCTGACCGTCACGTCGACCTCTACCGAAAGCATCGGCGGTTCGGCGTCTACCACGGCGCAATTGCCAGTCACCGTGTATCCGGCGACCTACAGCTCGGTAACGGGTACTTCGGGCAGCGACAACATTGTCGGCACCGACGGCAATGACATCGTCGTGGCCGATATCGGCGGCCTGAACGTGGTGCAGGGCAAGAACTACAACATCGCGTTCATGGTGGACAGTTCCGGCAGTATGAGCACCGCCTCGATCAACGCGGCCAAGGCTTCGTTGACGTCGGTGTTCAACTCGCTCAAAGACAGCCTGGGCGCCAACACCTCGGGCACCGTGAACATCTTCCTGGCGGACTTCGATACCCAGGTGAACAAGTCGGTCGCGATCAACCTTAACGATCCAAACGCCCTGACCTTGCTCAAGACAGTACTGGACTCAATGACGTCCGGCGGCGGTACCAACTACGAAGACGTGTTCAAGACCACGGCTAACTTCTTCCAGAGCGGCCTGGCGACCGGCAACACCGGCGCCACCAACCTGACTTACTTCATCACCGACGGCCAGCCAACGTACTACCAGAGCGGCGAGCAGACCAACCCGACGCTGTACGGCAACGTCAAGTTCGACAACGTGGTCACGACTGCCAACTACACGCCTGGCACAACGTTCTCCACCTACATCGACAATACGCACTACTTGTCCATCGACAATTCGGGTGCCGCTCAACTGCAAATCTACAATGGCTGGCGCTGGGTCGTCACCGACCTGGGCACCGTACATGCCCAAGGTGACGGTACCTTTGAGTTGTCCAACCTGGACGGCACGGGCAACAGCACCAACTCGGCAACGCTGAGCAATGCCAAAAGCGCTTTTGCGCTGCTGGGCGGGTTGTCGCAAGTGGAAGCGATCGGCATCAACGGCGACGTCAGCCTCAACGACCTCAAGCCTTACGACACCGATGGCAAGCCGCAAAGCAACATTGATCCGAAGGACCTGGCCAACGCGATCCTCGGCCACACCGAGGCCACGCTGCCAGGCGCCGACACCATCAGTGGTGGCGACGGCAACGACATCATCTTCGGTGACCTGGTGAGCTTCAGCGGGATTACCGGTGAGGGCTACAACGCACTGCAGGCCTTTGTGGCACAGAAAACCGGTGTGGCCGTCTCGGCGGTGACCACCTCGAACGTGCACCAGTACGTCACCGAGCACTACGCGGACTTCGACGTCTCCGGCGCCAAGGACGGCAACGACACGCTGTTGGGCGGTGCAGGTGATGACATCCTGTTCGGCCAGGGCGGCAACGACCTGCTGGACGGCGGCAAAGGCAATGACATCCTGTTGGGCGGCACCGGTAACGACACCCTGATCGGTGGGCCGGGCAACGACATCCTGATCGGTGGCTCGGGTGCCGACACCTTCGTCTGGAAGGCGGGCGACTTCGGCAACGACGTGATCAAGGACTTCAAGGCCTCGGAAGGTGACCGGATCGATCTGAAGGATCTGTTGAAAGGTGAGACGGACAGCACCATCGACAACTACCTCAAGATCACCACGGTAGAAGGCGTGTCGACCCTGCAAATCAGCAGTGAAGGCAAGCTCAACGCCGCCGGCGGCCTGGCCAATGCCGATGTGACGATCAAGCTGGAAGGCAACGATTGGTCGCACACCAGCATCAACTCGCTGATCACAGGTGCCGACCCGACCATCAAGATCGACCACACCGCCTAAGCTGTGATTTATCGGCCGCCCGCAAGGGCGGCCGATTGGCTTGGGCGATACGTCGCTGGCCGTGGCGGCCGGTTGCATCGCATACTCGTGCCCATAAACACAGCATTAACTTATGCTGGTGAACGCGTGTGGTTCATTTTCGAGGGATTCTTATGTTTTACGTGCAACGTGATGCACAGGGAGCGCTGAGTCGCGTGGAGGCCTCCGCCTTTGCCGAGTCGAACGAAACCCTGCCGGCCGATCACCACGAGATCCAGGCCTGGTACGCCAACGAAGTGGTGGAAACCAGCCTGGCTCAGCTCAAGCAAAGTGACTTGGAGATGATCCGGGTACTGGACGACTTGATTCAGGTACTGACCCGTAAGGGCGTGATCAGCGTGACCGACCTGCCGCCGGCGGCCCAGGCAAAACTGATGGACCGTAACCACGCACGGGAAGCGCTGGGTGGGTTGAGCCATCTGATCGATGATGAAGAGACTGGGTTGATCTGATTTCTTAAAGTCGAACCGGATCGAAATGTGGGAGCTGGCTTGCCTGCGATGCAGACACTTCGGTGTATCAGGCAAGCCGAAGTGATGCTATCGCAGGCAAGCCAGCTCCCATACAAGCCCGTTCCCACATTGGGTTTGCATCACTTCCAGGGCGCAGGCTCACCAAACAACTGCCCCTGCACACCGAAAATCCCCATCTCGCGAATCACCTTCAATTCACCTTCGGTCTCCACGCGCTCGGCAATCAACGGCAAGTCGATGCTGTGGGCCGCGCGCTGGATCGCTTCGATAAACAGGCGCTTGTCGCTTTCCTGGTCGATGGCGCGGATGTAGCTGCCGTCGATCTTCAGGTACGCCAAACCCAGGCGCGCCAGGTTGCCGATCATGCTGAAGCGCCCACCAAAACGCTGCAGGCTCAGGGAGAAGCCCAACTCGCGCAGGCGCTGGGTCAACTGCTCCAGCAGAGCCTGTTCGGGCAATTGCTCCTCGCCGATCTCCAGGGTCAAGCGCGGGCCGAGGTTGCTGTGCTGGCGCAGCAACTCGACAATCCGGTTCAACGCCTGGGCATCCTGCAAGGTGGCGGCCGAAAGGTTCAACGCCAGGCTGTGCGTATGGCTGGCCATCTGCTTGAGCACCTGCTCGAGCATCAGCCGGTCCAGGCGTGCAGTCCAGCCGAAACGCTCGAGCCACGGCAGGAAACGCCCGGCCGGGATGGTGTGGCCATCGTCATCCTGCAAGCGCGACAGCACCTTGTAGTGCAGCACCAACTGTGGGTCCTGGCTGGCGACGACCGGCTGGAAGTACAGCTCAAAACGCTGGTGGGTAAGTGCTCGGTCCAACAGCGTGTGCCAGGCATGGTGATCGTCGCCGACACTGGCGGCGGCGCTGTGGTCCAGGCACACCCAACTGCTGTCGCCCTGCCCTTCGGCCTGGGCCAGGGCCTGGTCAGCCAGGGTCAGCAATGCCTGGGGCGAATCACCGTGGTTGAACGGCGCAAGGCCAATGTAGGCGACCGGCGTGACGTCACTGGCACTGGTGGCCTGCAAGCTGAGCAGGGTGCTTTCGAGGTTCTGCGCCAATTGCAGCGCTTCTTCACGCACCAGCCCCGGCGCCAGCACCGCGAACTCACCACCACGGATACGGGTGACGAGGTTATGGGTTTCCGGGTAAGGCTCGCACTGGCGCAGCAGCTGTTCGCCCACCGCTTGCAGCAACTGATCGGTGCGCTGGCCGCCCAGGCGCTGGTTGAGACCGGCCAGGTCCTTGACCCGCAACAGCAGCAGGTAACCGGAGTTGGTGTCTTCCGGGTTACTCACGCGGGCGTTGAGCTGCATCTCGAAATAACGCCGGTTGGCGAGGCCGGTAAGGTTGTCCTGGTAGGATTCGATGCGCAATTTTTCACTGCGCTCGGCCTGCTCCTGGAACAGCGCCTTGAGCTTCTCCACCATCTGGTTCATGGCCTGCACCACGCGCCGCAGCTCCGGCGTGCGCGGCAGATCCGGCAGGCTGAGGAATTCGCGGCGGGCGATGGCGTGGGACTGCTTGACCATGTAATCCAGCGGCTTCAACTGCCGACGCAGCAGCAACGCACCGAGCACCGCACTGACCGCACCGCACAGCAACAACCAGCCCAGGCTGCCCAGGGCGCTTTGCCAGAGCTTGGCCAGGGCGAACATCGGGTGGCTGACCACCTCCACGCGTGCCGCCTGCTCCCAGCCACGGTTGACCAGTGCATCACCGCCGGCCGGCTCAAGGCCGATCAGCTTGACGAACCAGTTGGGCACGCCGTTGTTGTCCGGGATGCCGCTGCGTTCGACGATGGTTTTGTCAGTGGCCAAATCCACCACGCGGATGCTGGCGTAATAACCGCTGTCGAAAATCGAACTGACCAGCAACTCCACCATCGCCGGGTCGTCGATATTGGGCGTCAGCGACAACGCCAGCGCGGTCGCCGCGTCCTGTGCATGGGAGCGCAGCTGGTTGACGTATTGGGTGCGCGAGCTTTCCAGGCTGACCATGAAGCTGCCGCTGAAGGCGACCACCAGGAACAGACAGATTGCGATCAATAGTTGTTTGAACAGTGACATCCGATCAGTTACTCCTAGTTGGCAGGCTCGGCCGGGAAGCCTTCCGCACGCATTTTTTTCAACACATCCTGCCAACGCGACAAGCGTTTGGTATCACCGACTTTTTTGTTGCCCTTGGCGCCGGGCAGGTACAAACCCTCGGCGTTGAATGAGTACACCGGCACCAGGTCGGTACGGCGGGTGGCCGGCAGGATCTCATCCATCAGGCTGTCGAGCACCAGCGGGATAGCGTCGGGGGTCGGGTAGTAGGTCAGCACCATGTGAGCGCGATTCTGGCGCAAGGCCTTGACGTATGTAATGCGCAATTTGTCGCTGGAGACGCCCAGGTGGCGCAGGCTGAAATACTTGGCGATTGCGTAGTCCTCGCAATCTCCCGCGCCTTTCCACAGCGCTTCGATGGGCGTCTCCCAATAGTCGACCACGTGCCAGAGGTCGATGTCTTCTACATAAGTCATTTGCTTGTTGAAGAACAGGTTGACGACCTTGAGCTGCTCCTGTTCGTCGACCTTCTTTTGAGTCGCCAACAGGCGCTGCCAGGCGTCAATGCGCTGTTGGCCCTCGCCGAGCGGTCCGTACAGAGCCGTGGCTTTGCGACTGATCTGCGAGAAATCCCAATCGGCATGCAGCCCGCCGGGCATCAGGCCAGCGAGCAAAGTCGCTGCAAGTAGCCAGCCGACAATTCGAGAGGGAATAAAACTTACCGCCAAGGCGTTCAGTCCGTGAAGGGAGACGCAATTTCAGGGATGGTGAAGCTTCAATCAACAAAAAACAATGGCACAGTGCAATCATTCATAAGGGGTTCGAGTTTATAAACGCCGCTTGTGGGACGCACAAAGTACCGCCTGTAAGCCCTTACAAACTGAAACTTTGGCTGTTTGACAAGCGCGCGACCCATCTCTAGTGTGCTTTGGATCCAATTAAACACACTCCATTCAAGAAAGGAGGATAGCGTAACCGTGACGCAGAAGCCGAACCCATTAAGCAGCATCAAAATCAGCGGGCCTATTCCCGCCCATCTTGCACGCGCCGTTATTGAAGAAACGTTGCGCAATGCCATTCTCGACGGCAGGTTGCCCTGTGGTACCGCGATGCGCCAGCAAGAATTGGCCAGCTTGTTCGGCGTCAGCCGTATGCCCGTGCGCGAAGCCTTGCGCCAGTTGGAAGCCCAGTCCTTACTCCACGTGGTAACCCACAAAGGCGCTGTGGTGGCGCCGTTGATCGAAGATAATTCGGCCGAGACCTATGCCCTGCGCATATTGCTGGAGTCCGAAGCGCTGCGCCTCTCCATTCCGTTCCTCACCGAGGCAGACATTGCTGAGGCTGAAGCCTTCATCAATGCCCTGGAGCGCGAGCGAGACTATGCCGAAATTGGTCGGCTCAACCGCCTCTTCCACATGGCGCTGTATGGCAAGGCGCCCAACCAGCGGCTGCTCAAACTGGTAGAACACGGCCTGAATGAGGAGGAACGTTTTCTGCGCTTCAACCTTGAGGCCATGGGCCTGGGCGAGACATCCCAGGAAGATCACCGTGAATTGCTCAGCCTGGTGGTGCACAAAAAAGTCGAAGAAAGCATCCTGACCCTGCGCAATCACCTGATGCGGGGTATGGAGGTGATCAACACCTACCTCAATAGCCTTGAGGGCGCCGCGACCAAAAACGCACAGTAAGGGTTTACACCTGCCTTTCTTATCACTTGAACCGTATGGGGTATCTTTCTTCTCGGAAAGTGCCCCACGTTTGTACACCACGACGAGATTACTTTTAAATAATCCCGCACTTGCCAGCGAAACTTCCCACACACTTGCACACTACTGACTCACGGAAAATTTCGTCTCGTAAAACCATCTAATACTTTCATCAGTTTATCCAAACGTTTAATCAGATTATTATCTTTCACCCATAAAAGAACACTTCACTCGGCAGTGCAAACCTATGTCAGGTTAGCGCTGTACGCGTGGCTTGGCGTAACGCTGGCCATCCGCTTTCCATTACAAAACCCCATCACTGTTTTCAGAGCAGTCGCAACAACTTATAGGCGTCAACCATGCATCAACTTTTGCTTGAACAAAAAAACTGCAACTGTGTAGCCATCCGTTATTTGCAAAAATAACCTCACTTAACAAGTTACAAATCTTTATGGAACAACATGTATTTGCTGTTTGGGATTTCATGAGTCTGGCTAAGCGCCTGCAGCGGGACCTGACGTGCATGCAGTTACCCTGGCTGCCGGCCGCTGACCCGCAAAGCGCACGCCTGATCAATGAAATCGTGCTTGGCGAAGAATCAGACGAACATCCAACACGTGGCCACTGCAGCCACTTCGAGCTGTACCTGGAGGCGATGGCCGAAACCGGTGCAGACACCATTCCCATCCAACGCTTCATCGACCTGCAGCGCCAAGGCGTCGAGGCAAACACGGCGATGCAAATGATCAATGTGCGCCCCGGCGTGGCACGCTTTGTCAGCAGCACATTGCAGATCGCGTTAAGCGCACCTGCCCACTGTGTGGCGGCAGCGTTCCTCCACGGTCGCGAAAGCGTCATCCCATCGATGTTCGAACGCATTCTGCAGGGCGACGTCTTCATGGCGCGACAGGCTCCCCTGTTCTGTCACTACCTGAGCCGCCACATCGAGTTGGATGCCCAGGATCATGGCCCAGGCGCGGAGCAGTTGCTCCAGCGCTTGATCGGAGCCGACCCGGCACGTCAACACCAGGCGTATGAGACTGCCCTGAGCGCCATAGAGAACCGCCTCGGTTTCTGGGACGACGTACACGCCTCGCTACACGAGGTGCAACCATGAGCACCGCAGACTATCGCGCGTTTGCCGAAGATTGGGAGCGCCGCGCCACCATCCGCACACGCCCCCGGCGCCTGCTGGAAAACGACGATCGCTTGATCTTTCCGGCCTGCCGCCAACCCTTGGTGCTCAGTGCGACTTTTGTTGAGCACTGCCCCCAGTGGCGCGACTTCGTGCTGACGCAAAGCTTCTACAAATTCATCAATGACGTGGTGATCTTCGAAACCGAGATCGTCGACACGACCGCCCGCAGCATTGCCAAGAATCGCTTCGCGCTGCCCTTCCCCCTTGCCTGTCGCATTGACGCGATGACGGTCGTGGTCGATGAGGATTACCACGCGCTGGTCGCCCTGGACTTCCTGCAACAGACCATCGAGCTGACCGGCATACAACCGCTTGAGCTGCCCACGCAAATCGAACTGAGTCGGGCCTTGCCGGCCGCCCAGGCGCTGGCACCGCACCACCTGCGCGATGCGGTGGCGTTGATTGGCGTGGCCATCGCCGAGAACACCGTCACCCACGACGTCGCGGCATTTGCCAAGGACGGCAGCGTCAAGGCTTCGATTCGCGGCTTGATGGCCGATCACTTGTTTGACGAGGGGCGCCATGCCCAGTTCTGGACGCAACTGGTGCGTCTCTACTGGCAGGCAGCTAGCCCGGCAGACCGCGACAGCATCGCCGCAGTCCTGCCGACCTTTTTGACCCATTACCTGACCAACGCGCTGCACAAAGACTTCGACCTGCAGCTTGTCGAGCACCTGGACGTAGGCACCGACATCCGCCAGGCACTGCGCGACGAAGTCACGGCCCTGCACTTTCCCATCACCCGCCAGCACCCACTGCTCGGCAATATCATGGGATTCCTGCAGCACAGCGGCGTACTGCACACGCCAAGCGTCGCCCGCGCGTTGAGTGAGTACCTGCCCGAGCCGGGGAGGCAGACATGCGGCGTCTGAGTATCGGATGGGCCGGCA
This sequence comes from Pseudomonas sp. 58 R 3, assembly GCF_900006605.1. Lineage (NCBI taxonomy): Bacteria > Pseudomonadati > Pseudomonadota > Gammaproteobacteria > Pseudomonadales > Pseudomonadaceae > Pseudomonas > Pseudomonas sp. 58 R 3. The sequence continues at coordinate 10,717 of NZ_CVTT01000064.1, forward strand.
CCAGCCACGCCCTGATTGCGCTGAAGCAAGTGCTCGAAGCATACGGGCACGTCACCGCCACGCCCCCCTTCGACTTGTTCATCGAGGACGGCACCCAAGTGCCGCTCACCCACGGTGTCGCAACTCAATGGTTAAGCCTGCGACTGGGTATCGGCCCGATATACGAAGGTGGCCTGCCCTCGCTGCAGTTACGCTCCTATGACCGCGACCATCGCGTGTTGGCGGTACATAACGTTGCCGAGGAACCCGGCGGCAACGGCCAGCGCCTGCGCCGGCAAGCGACCAAGGCACTGGTAGAGTGGGCCGCCACGCTGGTCAGCGGGTTTTCGAGGGACGCAGGCTTTTTTGCCGCCAGCAGCAGCACTAACACTTGGCCTGAACAAAGCTTGCACAGGCTGGACGCCCTGGCGTTTGTGCATCGGTTCAATCGCACCGACCAGCCAGCATTGTTACAGGCTGCTCAGATGCCGATGATCGAACGGTTGCAGGCCAGTTTGCACGCCTTTGCCGAGCGCCCTGCGCTAAACATCGCGGGCAGCGTGCTGACTTACCGCCAATTGCAACTTCGCGCCCTGTCGATCCAGCGACGCCTGCATCCTTTACTGGGAGGCCTTGAGACGCCGGTGGTTGGCGTGTGCCTGGAAAAGTCCGTCGAGCTGTATGCCAGTATTCTCGCAGTACTCGGTTGCGGCGCGGTGTACTTGCCACTGGCCCCGGATCATCCGCCAGAGCGCCAGCAGGCCATGCTGGAAAGTGGCAGCGCTAAGGTCTTGCTGGACAATGGCCGACACCCTTTGCGCGAGCAATTCACGACACTGAATGTCGGCAATATTGACTCGAGCCACGCCGACAACACGCAGCCATTGATGCAACGTCGCGCCAGCATCGACGCACCATGCATGGTGCTGTTCACCTCGGGCACCACCGGCCAGCCCAAAGGCGTACGGCTGAGCCAGGGCAACCTTGCGCATTTCACCGGTTGGGCCGGCGCCAGCCTCGCGTTGGATGAACACAGCCGTGTCTTGCAATTTTCGCCGTTGAGTTTCGATTCATCACTGATCGATATCTTCCCGGCACTGATCGCCGGCGCCGAGTTGATCGTCCCAAGCGAAGAGCAGCGGCGCGACCCTCAGCAACTGGTCGAATTGATTCGCCGGCAGCGCCTCAGCCATGCTTTTTTGCCGCCAGCGCTACTGAGCATCCTGCCGTTGGATCAGCCCCTGGGGCTTACCCATCTGTTGACCGGCGGCGATGCCTGCGAGCCGTATGTGATCGAACGATTGGCGGCACAGTGCCAGTTGCACAATCTCTACGGCCCTACCGAAACTACGGTGCTGGTCACCCATCGGGTGTTGCGCCCCGGTGACAGCAATCGGAATGTGGGCCGCCCCATCGCCAACAGCCAGGTGCTGATCCTCGATGACGCGCTGCAACCGGTAGATGAGCAGGTAATGGGCGACCTGTACATCACAGGCCCTGGCGTAGGGCTGGGGTATGTGACCGCGCCGCCGCACGAGGACAATCCATTCGTCGAGCTGACGCTGCCGGGCGGCCACGCGCTGAGGGCTTACCGCAGCGGAGACCGGGCAAAATGGACGGCGGACGGTATCGAGCTGGGCGGCCGACGGGACGATCAGGTGAAAATTCGCGGTTTTCGCGTCGAACCCCAGGAGATCGAACAGTGCCTGCGCAGCAGTCGGTTATTTCGCCAGGTAGCGGTGGTGATCGACCGTGATCGGCGAATTCTCGGTTTTGTCGCCCAGCCGGAACCGGGCGCAACGTTGGCAGACCTGAAGCAACATGCGCAACGGTGGTTGCCGGACTACATGCAACCCGAGCGCTGGGCGCAGCTGCCGGGCATCCCCAGCAACGCCAATGGCAAGATCGACCGCCAGGCGTTGCTGACGATGCCTGGGCACACTACGCCACGCATCCCTTGCGCTGCGCCGCAAACGCCTTTGCAAGCGCAACTGGTGGCGCTGTGGAGCGAATTGCTGAGCATGCCTGGCGCTGAGCTGGGCATTGACGACAGTTTTTTCAATGTGGGCGGCCACTCCATCCTGCTGTCGACCTTGCTGCTGCGTGTGCGCGAACAGTTTGGTCGTAGTCTGTCTTTAAGCCGTTTTTTTGAAGCGCCGACGATTCGCACCCTTGCCGTGCTGATGGAAGACGGTGCATTACCTTTTAGCGCGTCATGCCAGATGGAAAAGGATGCATCCCAGCCGCTGGACCTGCGCACGCTGCCACGGGAGTCCGCAGGCGACCCACGCAAGGTGATCGTCACGGGCGCCAACAGCTTTGTGGGTGTACATCTGGTCCAAGCGCTGTTGGCGGGCGGGGCCCGTGAGGTGGCGTGCCTGGTGCGCGAACGGCCAGGGCACTCGGCGGCAGCGCGGTTTGCCCAGGCACTGCGCGAGTACCACCTGGAGCATCTGGACCTGAGCCGCGTGAGCGTCTATGCCGCTGACATCAGCCTGCCACGGCTGGGCCTGGCCTGTGATGCCTATGACCACCTCGCCCGCAACCATGGAGTGTTGGTGCACAACGCCGCCCGGGTCAACCATGTGCTGGACTACACCTCATTGGCCCGGGACAACGTCGAACCGGTGCTTGAGTGCCTGCGCCTGTGCGAAACCCACCGCAAGAAGGTCTTCAACTTCATCTCCACGCTGTCAGCCTGCAGCAGTATCGACACTCAGGGTCGCGTCCTCGAAACACCAGCTGTTACCACGTTGCCGCTCTATCTCAAGAATGGCTACAACCTTTCCAAATGGGTCGCCGAGCGGCTGGTGGGGCGTGCGGTCGAGCAAGGTGCCTGGGTGAACATTCATCGACCGGGGAATATTGCGTTCAACAGCCACAACGGCGTGTGCCAGCCACAAAACAACCGCTTGATGCTGATGCTCAAAGGGTCGCTGCAGTTGGGCCTGGCGCCCCGCCTGAAGGTGAATTTCGACCTGATGCCGGTGGATTTCCTGGCCCGTTTCATTGCGTTCCACTGCGGCCAATTTGTGGCATGGCGAAACGTCTTCAACCTGCATAACCCCGAGCCCTTGAGCTGGGACCACTACCTGGATGCATTCAGCCAGGCCGGCCATCTTTTCGAACGGGTGAGCGTCGCGCAGTGGCAAAAGGTGTTGCAAACGGTGGGGCCCGATAACGCGCTGTTTGGCGTGCTGGGTTTTTACCTGGATGACCTCGCGGAAGACATCAGCGACGTCTCGATGATTTGTCACGACAACGCACGCGCGGGTGTGGCAGCGATGGGCGAAGAGTACCCGCGCAAAGACCCTGCGCTGCTGCGCAAAGGCTGCGACCACCTCATGGCCATTGGCTTTCTCTGAACTGCTTCAGGACTTTTTATGAAACCGCTGCAACCCGATACATTAATCCGTAACCCGAATGGCGCGCCGTTGGTAGCGTCTGTTGACGTGGCATGTGATGCCGCTCGCCTGTGGCGTGTGGTTGGAAATTTTGCAGGCTTTGACGCCTTCATTCCGGCCCTGTCGCACATCGAAATGACGGGCACCGGCGTGGGCGCATTGCGGCGTAAATTTTTCCACGATGGGCACCACGTCGTTGAGCAACTCAATAGTTGGGACGACGAAGCGATGTGCATGACCTGGACCACCCTCTACAACACCCTGGGCGTCGCCCGGCTATGGGCAGCCATGCGTGTGGAGGCACTTGACGCGCAACGTTCCAGGGCGACCTGGACGCTGATTGGCGAGCCGGTCGATATGCCGCAGGCGGAGTTTGAACAGTTTGTGCAGGCTTTCGCCGCCAGCGCCTTGGAGCATGTGCGCCGGATGTTCGACTGATTCGGCAGGAGCGAGAGGCCTCGCTCCTGCCCAACCGGGTCAGATCTTGAAGCTGTCGACCAGTTGCTTCAATCGACTGGCCTGCTGCGACAGGGCATCGCAGTCCTTGAGCGTCTCGTTGAGGTTGGCGACGCCTTGCTGGTTGAGCAAGTTGATCTGGTTGATATCAACGTTGAGGGTTTCAACCACGGCGGTCTGCTCTTCGGTAGCGGCCGCAACCGATTGGTTCATGCCATCGATCTCGACGATGCGCTGCGTCACGCTGACCAGGCGCTCACCCGCCTGGTTGGCCACTTCAACGCTTTCTTCGCTGGAGACCTGGCTGGCGTTCATGGTGGTCACGGCTTCACGCGAGCCCACTTGCAGCGAAGTGATCATCTTATGGATCTCTTCGGCCGATTCCTGAGTACGGTGCGCCAGGTTACGCACTTCGTCGGCCACCACGGCAAACCCGCGCCCGGCTTCACCGGCACGCGCAGCCTCGATCGCCGCGTTGAGCGCCAGCAAGTTGGTTTGCTGAGAGATGCCCTTGATCACATCCAGGATGTGCCCAATGTTGTCGGTGCTGGCGTTGAGGGTTTCGATCTGCGTGCAGGACAAGCTGATCTTTTGCGACAGTTCCGACATGGCCAGGATGGTTTGCTCCACCACCTTGCGCCCGTCGTCCGCTTGCTCACTGGCACCGCTGGCATGCTGCGAAGCATCGGCTGCGTTGCGGGCGATTTCCTGGGTGGCGGCGCCCAGCTCGTTGATGGCGGCTGCCACGCTGTTGGTGCGTGCGCTTTGCTCGTCCGAGCCGATGATCGAGGCGTTGGAGGATGCCATGACGCGCTGGGACAGGTCATGGACCTGGCGCGTGGCTGAAGACACTTCGGAGATAGAGGCGTGGATACGTTCGACGAACTGGTTGAACGCACTGCCCACTTCGCCGAACTCGTCCCTGCTGGTTACGTCCAGGCGGCGCGTCAAATCGCCTTCGCCCTGAGCGATATCCTGCATGGCCACGCCCATGGTGGTCAGCGGGCGCAACAGCACTTGAATCAGCAGGCTGAGCAGCACGGCGATCGCTACCACGGCGATCAACATGGCGATCAGTGCCGATGTACGGAATTTACTGAGCGGTGCGTAGGCCTTGTCTTTGTCGATCGACAGGCCGACGTACCAATCCGCCCCCGGCAAACCACTGATCGGGGTGAATGACAAAATACGGTCCTGGCCGTTGAGCACAACGTCCTGGCTGACCTTCTCGATACGCAGGCTGGTGCCTGGGTAGATGTCCTTGAGGTTCTTCATCACCTGGTCCTGATCGGGACTGACGATGACCTGGCCATCGGCGCTGACCAGGAACGCATGGCCAATACCGCCGAAATCCACCGAGTTGATGATCTTCACCAGGGTTTGCAAACTCAGGTCACCGCCCACTACACCGAGCAGTTCGCCGTTCTTTTTGACCGGCAGGGCAATGGTCACGATTTGCCCGCCAACGGCCGCCATATAAGGCGGAGTCAGCATGGTTTTATCGGCGGCGACCGCTTGCTTGTACCAGGGGCGCTGACGAGGGTCGTAATCGTCGGGCATCTTGGCGTCAGGGCGCTGGGTGAATACGCCATTGGTTTGGCCGACATAGGTGAACTGGAAGTTCGAGGTGAACGCGGGTTGGTCGACCAGCCCTGGCAGGTCGGCACCGCTGCCCTGGTGAGCAACGTTTTGCGCCAGGCTTTCGAGGACCAGGATACGGCCACTGAGCCAATTCTGCACGCTGCTGGCCGTGAGCTCGCCCGATTGCTGGATAGACGACTCAAGGTTTTGTTTGATGGTGCTGCGCTGCAGGTAATCGTTGTAGAGGGTAAATAGCGCGAAGGCCAGAACCACGACGCCTGATGCGGCCAGTAGAATTTTATGACTGAACTTGAGATTCATTTCATCGACTTCTTTTGCCAAAGGGGGGTGAGCGTGCCGAGTGGAACATTCCATGTAACGGGGATAGGCCGGCTCTTCGGCCGCTCTATTTCGGTGCACGCATGGCTCGTCAGGCTTTCGGCCACGCCAGGAGAAATCTTAGGAATTTGTGAGAAGCATCCTTATTTTGAGTGGGAAACCGACCAGTGGTAGAGGCTCAGCGTTCGGCGTTGCAAAATTTTTCTGCCTCCCAGACAATGCGACTAATTATCATTTGTGACGTTTGGCCAGGCCTGCCTGAATGCCCTCTACTGACTACATTGCGTGCGAAAGTGTTGTACACACGCTTTACAGCACCCACCACAACTGGCTCAACACCTGGCTGCGCAGTCGCTTGGGCAATGCCGCCGATGCCGCGGACCTGGCGCAGGACACGTTCGTACGCCTGCTGCAAAAAACCGAACGCTTTGAGCTCAAGGCGCCGCGTGCATTTTTGCGCACCATCGCCCGGGGACTGGTGATTGATCACTGGCGCCGCGAAGAAATCCAACGGGCCTACCTGGAGTCCATCGCTCACTTGCCGCAGACGCTGGCACCCAGCGCCGAAGCGCGTGCGTTGGTGTTGGAGCTTCTGGAGGAAGTCGCCCGCCTATTGGACGGATTGAAGCCCAAGGTGCGTAAAGCGTTTTTACTGGCTCAGTGCGATGGGCTGGCTCACCAGCAGATCGCAGAGCAGATGGGCGTGTCGTTGCGCTCGGTGGAGCGGTACATCGCTGAAGGGCTGTATCACTGTTATGTCCTGCGCTATGAAACCTGACGTCAATGGATAACACCGCGCGCTCCGGGCCGGATCCCCAAGTGGTCAAACAGGCGATCAGTTGGGCACTGCGCCTGCGTAACAACCGTACGAATGTGCGCTTGCATGCGCAATGTGAACATTGGCGTGAAGCTCACGATGACCATGAATTGGCTTGGCAACGGGTGCAGGCGCTGCAACGGGAATTGAACAGCCAGATGGCGGCGATTCCTGGGGCGCATGTGGCACTGGAAAACGTCGTACAAGGCCTGGGCCGACGACGGGCACTGAAGGTGTTGTCGGGTGTGGTGTTGGTCGGTTCGGCGGCGTGGGTAAGCCGGGACATGACCGGCTGGCAGCGCTGGACGTCCGATTTCGCCACCGCCACCGGCGAACGGCGCAACGTGCAATTACCGGACGGAACACGCCTGCAACTCAACACCGACAGTGCGGTGAACCTCACCTTCAATCCGCAGCAGCGCCTGATCACGTTGGTGCGCGGGGAAATCCTGGTGACTTGCGGTTCGCCATCGTCAGCGCCTTTGCTGGTACACACTCGCCACGGCTTGCTCGAAGGCATCGATGGGCGTTTTACCGTGCGCCAAGACAGCGAGTGCACACGCTTGAGCGTGGTCAGCGGCAATGTGGCTATCCATTCACCAAATACGGCCGATGGCCTGGCGACTCAAGTGCACACAGGGGAAAGCTATCTGATCAACCAGACGCACGTCGCGTTATCGGCGCCGCGGACTATGGACATGGGCGCCTGGGCCGACGGGCTGATTGTGACGCGGGACATGCGCCTGGCCGACTTTGTATCGGAAGTGGGGCGCTACCGCCCGGGTTATCTGGGCTGTGCCGCAGAGATCGGCGACTTGCGGCTGTCAGGGGTTTTCCGCCTGGAAGACACCGACAAGTTGCTGGCGATCGTTGCGCGAACACTGCCCGTTCAAGTGCGCTATCGCACGCGTTGGTGGGTGAGCCTGGAACGCCTGGCCTGATTTTCCTGTTTTTTTGGCGGCTTTTTTCCGTGAGCCCGGCTTAGACAGTAAGCCTCTTCATCTGCCTACCGGCCTCTACGGACCTTGATCATGACTGTGCGTTTTCTCAACGATTCACCAGACTCCTCCTACCCTCTTTTGGCCAAGGCCATACGCGTAGCGTTACTGTCTACGGCAGTGGGCATGGGCGCGGTTCCGCTGGTCGGCATGGCTGCGCAAGCGGGCAGCGAGCACATTCATCAACGCTACGACATCCCTGCCGGCCCGCTGAGCGACGCGCTCAATCAGTTCGCCCGTCAGGCGGGCATTACGCTTGCCGGCACTCCAGCGCAGACACAGGGCCTGGAGTCACCAGGGCTGCACGGTGAATATTCCCCTGAACAGGGCCTGAATTATTTGCTCAATGGCTCGGGGTTGCAGGCCGCCTCACAGGATGGTGCCAGCTTCGTCCTGCAGCCGCTGCCGCAAAGCAGCACGCTGACGTTGCCCACCACCGACATCAAAGGCTTCGCCCTGGGTAATGCGCTGGGCAGCATGGACGGCTACAACGCGACGCACAGTCAGATCGCCACCAAGACCAGTACGGCGCTGCTGGAAACCTCGCAAACCGTCTCCGTGGTCACACGTGAACAGATGGACGACCAGGGCTCTCAGACGGTGGCCCAAACCATGCGTTACACCCCTGGCGTGCTGACCAACCCCTATGGCGCAACTCACCGCTATGACTATGTGGCGATGCGCGGCTTTAACGATGGCTCGGTCGATAACATCTACCTGGATGGCTTGAAGTCCATGGGGGACAGCGGTACTTACAGCACCATGCAGGTGGACCCGTATTTTCTTGAACGCGTGGACATTCTGAAAGGGCCATCTTCTGTGCTGTACGGACGCAGCTCGCCTGGAGGTCTGGTTGCACTGACCAGCAAGAAGCCGTTGTATGAGCCCTACCATCAAGTGCAAGCGACAATCGGCAGTAACGGGCAACGCGGGATGGGTTTTGACCTCAGCGGGCCGGTGGACGATGACAAGCGCGTCGCCTATCGGCTGACCGGGCTGGCGGATAAGTCCGACACACAATTCGACCATGCCAAAGAAAAACGCTACGCACTGGCGCCGACAGTGAGCATCGACTTTACCGAAGACACTTCACTGACACTGCAAGCGTATTTACAGCACGACCCTGAGGGTGGTTATCACGGTGGTATGCCGGCGGACGGCGCACTGCATCAGCGTAATGGCCAGCGTATCTCCAACCACTTTTTCGAAGGTGAGCCTGGTGTAGATGGGTACAAGCGTGACCAGCAGTCGTTTGGCTATCAGTTCGAACATCGCTTCAACGATGTGTTTACTGCGCGACAGAACTTCCGCTATCTCGACTCCAAGGTGAAGCTGGACCAGGTGTATGCCTATGGCTGGACTACACCAACCAGCAATGAGCTGAACCGCTATTACTCCGGCGGTGATGAAAAGCTACATGCGTTCATTATCGACAATATGCTGCAGGCGGAATTTTTTACCGGAGCAACCAAACATACGGTGCTGATGGGCGCGGATTATCAGCGGCGTAAAACAGTCGTGGACTGGACCAGCGGTTCATTGCAGCCGATCAACGCGTTTAGCCCGGTCTATGGCAATTCGGCGATCAGCAATGCCAACCTGACCAGTTATCTGCGACGACTGGAGCAGACGGGCGTCTATCTTCAAGACCTGATTGAGATGGATAAATGGCGGTTCTCCCTGGGACTGCGCCAGGACTGGGTAGAGACGTCGGATGAAAACCGTATCGCCGAAGCGGGCCGACCGTTGGGTACGCAGATCAGTGACAAACGTACCAAGCTGACGGGGCGGGCGGGGGCGTTGTACCTGTTTGATAACGGCCTGGCGCCGTATGTCAGTTACTCGGAATCCTTCAATCCGAACTCTTATACCGACAGTGCGGGCAACCCGCTGGCACCGACTAACGGGACACAGTGGGAGGCGGGTTTGAAGTATCAGCCGCCGGGAACTGACGACCTGTTTACCGCATCGTTGTTTCGCATCGACCAGGAAAACCTGGCTACCAAGCTACCGCAGGAAAACTTCTATCGTGCGGTAGGCGCCGTCCGCTCCCAAGGACTGGAGCTGGAAGCCCATATGCAACTGACCGATAACCTGAAGCTTTTAGGCAGCTATACCTTCACCGACATCAAGTACTCCAAGTCGATGGTGAGTACCTTGAGCTCCGCCGACAATCTGATAGAGAACAAAAGCAACTCGCCGACCCAGGCGCCTCGGCATATGGCGTCGGTATGGGCGGACTACAGATTCAATAACGGCGCCTTGGACGGTATGCGTCTGGGCGGGGGCGTGAGATATGTCGGGTACAGTTGGGCAGATGCCGAGAACACCATGAAAGTGCCCGCCTATACGTTGTTTGACGCTTCGGTAGGGTACGACCTGGGCAAGGTAGGCCTGAAGGGTGTGGATGTAAGGCTCAATGCCAACAACCTGACCAATGAGAGCTATGTGGCGTCGTGTGCCAGCTTGAACTTCTGCTACTTGGGTGAAGAGCGTAATGTCAGTGCGACGGTCAGCTATCAGTTCTGACCCGTATAGCTTCTAACAAGCCGGCGCCTGATTCCAGGTGCCGGCTTTTTTGCGGGGGTCGTCAGGCTGCCTTTGTCCGGCCCAGACGCACACGTGAGCGGTCTGCAGCCGGGGAATTATCATCCCCCCTAAACGACAAAACCCCTGTCTGCGTTAGCAGACAGGGGTTTCGGAATTTAATCTTGACGATGACCTACTCTCACATGGGGAAACCCCACACTACCATCGGCGATGCATCGTTTCACTGCTGAGTTCGGGATGGGATCAGGTGGTTCCAATGCTCTATGGTCGTCAAGAAATTCTGTGTACCAGTCCGTTGCGCTAGCAACGTGCCGGTGAAATTCATGGACTTCTACATAAACAAAACCCCTGATTGCGTTAGCAATCAGGGGTTTCGGAATTTAATCTTGACGATGACCTACTCTCACATGGGGAAACCCCACACTACCATCGGCGATGCATCGTTTCACTACTGAGTTCGGGATGGGATCAGGTGGTTCCAATGCTCTATGGTCGTCAAGAAATTCGGGTACTGAGTCGTAGCCAGATGGCTTCGCTTCAGCAAATTGGGTATGTGACAGCTTTCGGTGTTTTGTGAGCGTCGAACTTTCGGTTCATCTCGTCTTCACACACCGCAATCTGATGCTCTTTCGAGTAGTCAAATTGCTTGGGTGTTATATGGTCAAGCCTCACGGGCAATTAGTATTGGTTAGCTCAACGCCTCACAGCGCTTACACACCCAACCTATCAACGTCGTAGTCTTCGACGGCCCTTCAGGGGACTCAAGGTCCCAGTGAGATCTCATCTTGAGGCTAGTTTCCCGCTTAGATGCTTTCAGCGGTTATCTATTCCGAACATAGCTACCCGGCAATGCCACTGGCGTGACAACCGGAACACCAGAGGTTCGTCCACTCCGGTCCTCTCGTACTAGGAGCAGCCCCTCTCAAATCTCAAACGTCCACGGCAGATAGGGACCGAACTGTCTCACGACGTTCTAAACCCAGCTCGCGTACCACTTTAAATGGCGAACAGCCATACCCTTGGGACCGGCTTCAGCCCCAGGATGTGATGAGCCGACATCGAGGTGCCAAACACCGCCGTCGATATGAACTCTTGGGCGGTATCAGCCTGTTATCCCCGGAGTACCTTTTATCCGTTGAGCGATGGCCCTTCCATACAGAACCACCGGATCACTAAGACCTACTTTCGTACCTGCTCGACGTGTCTGTCTCGCAGTCAAGCGCGCTTTTGCCTTTATACTCTACGACCGATTTCCGACCGGTCTGAGCGCACCTTCGTACTCCTCCGTTACTCTTTAGGAGGAGACCGCCCCAGTCAAACTACCCACCATACACTGTCCTCGATCCGGATAACGGACCTGAGTTAGAACCTCAAAGTTGCCAGGGTGGTATTTCAAGGTTGGCTCCACGCAGACTGGCGTCCACGCTTCAAAGCCTCCCACCTATCCTACACAAGCAAATTCAAAGTCCAGTGCAAAGCTATAGTAAAGGTTCACGGGGTCTTTCCGTCTAGCCGCGGATACACTGCATCTTCACAGCGATTTCAATTTCACTGAGTCTCGGGTGGAGACAGCGCCGCCATCGTTACGCCATTCGTGCAGGTCGGAACTTACCCGACAAGGAATTTCGCTACCTTAGGACCGTTATAGTTACGGCCGCCGTTTACCGGGGCTTCGATCAAGAGCTTCGCGTTAGCTAACCCCATCAATTAACCTTCCGGCACCGGGCAGGCGTCACACCCTATACGTCCACTTTCGTGTTTGCAGAGTGCTGTGTTTTTAATAAACAGTCGCAGCGGCCTGGTATCTTCGACCGGCATGAGCTTACGGAGCAAGTCCTTCACCCTCACCGGCGCACCTTCTCCCGAAGTTACGGTGCCATTTTGCCTAGTTCCTTCACCCGAGTTCTCTCAAGCGCCTTGGTATTCTCTACCCAACCACCTGTGTCGGTTTGGGGTACGGTTCCTGGTTACCTGAAGCTTAGAAGCTTTTCTTGGAAGCATGGCATCAACCACTTCGCTAACTAAAAGTTAGCTCGTCATCAGCTCTCGGCCTTAAGATCCCGGATTTACCTAAGATCTCAGCCTACCACCTTAAACTTGGACAACCAACGCCAAGCTGGCCTAGCCTTCTCCGTCCCTCCATCGCAATAACCAGAAGTACAGGAATATTAACCTGTTTTCCATCGACTACGCTTTTCAGCCTCGCCTTAGGGACCGACTAACCCTGCGTCGATTAACGTTGCGCAGGAAACCTTGGTCTTTCGGCGTGGGTGTTTTTCACACCCATTGTCGTTACTCATGTCAGCATTCGCACTTCTGATACCTCCAGCAAGCTTCTCAACTCACCTTCACAGGCTTACAGAACGCTCCTCTACCGCATCACTTACGTGATACCCGTAGCTTCGGTGTATGGTTTGAGCCCCGTTACATCTTCCGCGCAGGCCGACTCGACTAGTGAGCTATTACGCTTTCTTTAAAGGGTGGCTGCTTCTAAGCCAACCTCCTAGCTGTCTAAGCCTTCCCACATCGTTTCCCACTTAACCATAACTTTGGGACCTTAGCTGACGGTCTGGGTTGTTTCCCTTTTCACGACGGACGTTAGCACCCGCCGTGTGTCTCCCATGCTCGGCACTTGTAGGTATTCGGAGTTTGCATCGGTTTGGTAAGTCGGGATGACCCCCTAGCCGAAACAGTGCTCTACCCCCTACAGTGATACATGAGGCGCTACCTAAATAGCTTTCGAGGAGAACCAGCTATCTCCGAGCTTGATTAGCCTTTCACTCCGATCCACAGGTCATCCGCTAACTTTTCAACGGTAGTCGGTTCGGTCCTCCAGTTAGTGTTACCCAACCTTCAACCTGCCCATGGATAGATCGCCCGGTTTCGGGTCTATTCCCAGCGACTAGACGCCCTATTAAGACTCGCTTTCGCTACGCCTCCCCTATTCGGTTAAGCTCGCCACTGAAAATAAGTCGCTGACCCATTATACAAAAGGTACGCAGTCACCCAACAAAGTGGGCTCCCACTGCTTGTACGCATACGGTTTCAGGATCTATTTCACTCCCCTCTCCGGGGTTCTTTTCGCCTTTCCCTCACGGTACTAGTTCACTATCGGTCAGTCAGTAGTATTTAGCCTTGGAGGATGGTCCCCCCATATTCAGACAAAGTTTCTCGTGCTCCGTCCTACTCGATTTCATGACTAAGAGATTTTCGCGTACAGGGCTATCACCCACTATGGCCGCACTTTCCAGAGCGTTCCGCTAATCTCAAAGCCACTTAAGGGCTAGTCCCCGTTCGCTCGCCACTACTAAGGGAATCTCGGTTGATTTCTTTTCCTCAGGGTACTTAGATGTTTCAGTTCCCCTGGTTCGCCTCTTACGCCTATGTATTCAGCGTAAGATAACCATCTTATGATGGCTGGGTTCCCCCATTCAGACATCTCCGGATCAAAGTCTGTTTGCCGACTCCCCGAAGCTTTTCGCAGGCTACCACGTCTTTCATCGCCTCTGACTGCCAAGGCATCCACCGTATGCGCTTCTTCACTTGACCATATAACCCCAAGCAATCTGGTTATACTGTGAAGACAACATTCGCCG
>NZ_CVTT01000083.1:0-55104 GCF_900006605.1 Pseudomonas sp. 58 R 3
ACGGCAGCCACGTTAAGTATCGCTACGACAATGCGCGCCTGCTGCTGACCTCCATCGAAAACGAGGCAGGCGAAACCTACCGGCTCGATTACCATCCCAGTGGCCTGATCCGGCAGGAAATCGGTTTTGACGGCCAGCGCACGGCCTATGTGTATGACCTCAACGGCAACCTGGCGGAGAAAACCGAACACGGCGACGACGGCAGCCAGCTCGTTACCCGCTACGAGCGAGACCACGCCGGGCGCCTCGTAAGAAAAACACTGCCAGACGGCAATGTTGTCGACTATGCCTACGACGGCCAAGGCAATCTCCTCAGCGTCGACGACGGCCACTGGGCGCTCGCCTACGAATACGACCCACAAAACCGCCTCACTGCCGAACACCAAGGCTGGGGCACATTGCGCTATGCCTACGATGCCTGCGGCCAACTTAAAAACCTGCGCCTGCCGGACAACAACCGCGTTACCTTCAACCACAACAAAGGCGGCCACCTTTCCACCGTCGAACTGAACGGCGAAACCCTCACCTCCCACCTGTTCAAAACCGGCCGCGAGCACCAACGCCAACAAGGCCAGCTCCTGAGCCACTACCACTACGACGACCAGAACCGCCTGCACGCCCACGCCGTCAGCCAACAGCAACACACCCTCTACCAACGCCAATACGACTACGACAACGCTGGCAACCTCACCCGCCTGCTCGACACCCGCAAAGGCGAACACCACTACCACTACGACCCCCTCGCCCGCCTGACCCGCGCCGACCACTCGCAAGACGTACAGGAACGCTTCGGCCACGACCCGGCCGGCAACCTGCTCATGCAAGACCGCCCCGGCCCGGACATCGTGGCGGGGAATCGGTTGATGATCCAAGGCGATCATCATTACGACTACGACGCCTTCGGCAATTTGATCCGACAGCGGCGTGGCAAGGGTCATCAGCTCGTTACGGAATACCGCTACGACTGCCAGCATCGGTTGGTGGGTATTACTCAACCAAACGGGCAAACCGCCAGCTACCGCTACGACCCGTTTGGGCGGCGGATCAGCAAAACCGTTAACGACATAACCACGGAGTTTTTCTGGCAAGGCGACAAGCTGGTAGCTGAACACCACGCGGATCGGCATCGCAGCTATCTATACGAGCCAGACAGTTTTCGGCCGCTAGCACTACTGGAAGGTTTTGGCCCAGAAGACACCAAGCCCTTCCACTACCAACTCGACCACCTCGGCACGCCACAGGAACTCACAAACCCCAAAGGCGAAATCGTCTGGTCCGCGCACTACCGCGCCTACGGCGAAATTTCCCGCCTAGACGTCAGAAAAATCGACAACCCGCTGCGCTTTCAGGGCCAATATTTCGATGCGGAAAGCGGGCTGCACTACAACCGCCATCGCTACTACAATCCGGATATTGGTCGCTACCTGACGCCGGATCCGGTGAAGCTGGCGGGTGGGATTAATGCGTACCGGTATGTGCCCAATCCAACGGGGTGGGTCGATCCGCTGGGCCTAAGTACTTGCCCTGGTGAGGACGGTTGCAAACCACAGATCAGTGCAGACGACCCAATCCACGTAGCCGCAGTGGATGAAGGGCTTCCGTCGACTCCGCTTATTCATGGAGTTAACGCGACTACGTTAAATCGCACACACAGCATTGAAGGAAAACGCTCAACCAAACGAGTTGAAGATATCGCCCGTAGTATGCGAAGTAACGGCTATGACGTAAAAAAGCCCATTGACGTAGTTGAACATAACGAGCGGAGGTATATTGTTGATGGTCACCATCGAGCTTCAGCCGCAAGACAAACCCATACACCGGTAACCATTAGGCTGATCGAAAACATAAATAGTCACGAAAGCTCGTTTAGCAGCGCTAAAGATGTGATAGATGCCTCAAATGCAGTTGGACTTGATCGATTGGAGAAACCCAGACGATGAAAACCCAGACCCTGGAAAATTTGATCACCGAATATTTAATACAGGTAAAAAAAGCAACAGATTTGCTCGAACGCTCATTCGGAACTAAAAATCTGCTAAGCCTTTGGCGATCCAAGAAGATCCCGCAAAGAGGGAACGTCACCAATGATGTGACTTACGAGCTGCATGGCATTGGCTGTAGAGTTTACCTGTCCGAGATATGTGTCGACTTTGATTACGGTCCGAATGATCGGGTAGACGGCTTCGATCCCTGGCGGTTATATACATACGCCTGCGAAGTACCGCAAAAATATAAGAAATACACCAACCAAAACAGGCTCGAGCGTGAGTTCGATGAGTATTTGAAAGAAGGAAAGGCCATAAAAATCAATGACTCTGCGTCTGACTTATACTTTTTGCGCAAGTGACTGTATGAAAACCCGTCATAGGAAAGAACGGGGCCACTCACCGCAGCCCCTATCCATTCTCAACTCATAACCGGCGCACCCTCCACCTGCACCCCACGCCCACTCGCCGCCATCTCAAACAACCCCTCCACCCGCGCTTGCTCCACCGCGCTCGGCTTGATCACCAGCGCACACACCAGAAAAATCGCGGCATTCACCACCAGCCCCACAATCCCGCTGGTCAACGACCCCAGCGCGGGGATGTCATCCGGGTACAGTGTGGTCAGCACAATCGCCACTACAATCCCCGCCAACATGCCGGCAATCGCTCCTTGCTTGTTGCCACGGCGGCTGAAGATGCCGAAGAACAGCGGCACGGCCAGTTGAATGATGCCCTGGTAGGAGATCTGCGCGAGTAATTGCAGGCGCGAATAATCGAAGGTCAGGTAGGCCAGCACCGAGGCGGCGACGATAAACACCACCATGCCGGCCTTGGCCAGTACGGTGAGTTGGCGGTCGGTGCGTGGGGTGTTCCAGGTGGCCAGGTCGTTGGCGAACTGGGTGCCGCAGACCTGCACGCAGCCGTCGACGTGGCCGATGCTGGCGGCCAGTACGATGACAATGGCCAGCGCCAGCAGCCAGGGCCCGCCAATGTCGAACAGCGAGAGGAACCAGCCTTGTTGCGGGTGGGCCAGCACGTTGGGGTCCTGGCTGATGGCGGCGGCGAACAGCATGAGGATGCCGTAGAAGCCGCCTACCAGCAGCATGGTGTACAGCGTGCCCTTTTTCACCGCGCGCACGCCGCTGGCGGTGTAGATGCGCTGGAAGCTCATCGGCCAGCACATCGAGCCGATCACGCCGGTGAAGATCAGGCTGAACATGTACATCGGGCCATAACCGCTGCCGGTGGCGCCGGGGATTTGCAGCATTTTTTCCGGTAATTGCGCGAGGTTGGAAAACGCGGCCTGATCGCCGAACAGCAGGAACACGCAGACCCCGGCGCACACCACGTAGGCGATCAGGCCCTGGAACATGTCGGTCATGATCAACCCGCGCATGCCCATGCTCACGGTCCAGTATTGGCGGATCAGTACCACCGCCACGCCTGCGAACAGGCAGGTGGTGACGCCCCAGCGGCCAAAGCTGGCGAACTGGAACAGCATCGCCAGGGCCTGGATGCCCATCACCACCCAGGGAAACACCGAGATGATGCCGATAATCGAGGCGACCCGTTTGACCGCCGGGCTGCCGAAGCGCATGCCCAGCAGGTCCGGCTGGGTGCGCAGGTTGAAGCGTTTGCCCCAGGTCCAGGCGCGGCTGGCCATCAGGTACATCGCGGTCACGCCCAGGGTCGCATAGACCATGCCGTAGAAACCCAGGGCGCCGCCGACGCTCAGCGCAAAAAACGCGGTGAAGGTCGAGCCCGGCCACCAGGAGTTGGTGTAGCACATGGCGATATACCACGGCCCATAGGAGCGCCCGCCAACGGCGTAATCGGAAAAACTGGTGCTTTCGCGGTTGGTGGCATAGAGCACGGCGATCATCCCGGCCAGGAACAGGCAAATCACACCGAAGGTAATCAACAAGTGGGCATCGCTGCTGGTGCTGATCATCACACGCCCTCCTCGTCAGGAATGTCACCGGCCTTGAGTTCGGCCAGATACAACCCCCACACCCCAAGGGCGGCGAGTACGGCAATGGCGATCCAATAGAAGATCGGCAGCGGGATGCCTACCACCAAGGCGCGGCTGCCACTCACGCTCAAGTAAAACGGCGGGAATAACGCCAGCATCAACAACAGGAAAAAGTAGCCGCCAAAGATCTGGTTTCTCAGGCGTGCGGGTGACGCGCTTGCAGGTTTCATGATGAAGGGTGCTCCTTGAATTTCTGGATCGGTTTGTTGTGTGATCAATCAAAAAATCAAGCAGTGAAACGTCAGCGCAAACCAGCGCCAAAAGAGCTACAGGGTGACGCGTCGTTATTGTGCTGGCGCAGGCTCAGGCCTGTCTTAGCCAGGTTTCCCATTGCGAATCATTGATCACGCTACGGGCGCGCATGTGCTTCCAGGCACCGTATTTGTAGAAGTCGAAATCCAGCTGCGACACCGCGTGCTGGACCATCGCCCAGGTCGACCATTTGATGTCGGCCAGGGCCTTGTGCAATTTGATCCGCGCCAGGCGTTGCGGGGTGACCTGGCCGAAATAGTCTTCGATCAGCGCCAGTTCCATCTCGTCGGTGAAGAACATCTCGCCAAACCACAGCGCCAGTTCGTAATGACGGTCGTTGTTGGAAGCGTATTCAAAGTCCACCAGGCGAATCTGGCGTCGGTCATTGAGCATGAAATTGCCCGCCAGCGTGTCGTTCATGCACGGCGCCAGGTCGATGCCCGACGCTTGCAACGCGCCACGCGCGCGGTCGCACTGACGGCGCAGCCAGGCGTCATCACTGGGCGTGCAGCCGTGCAGTTCTTCGACCTGGCGCTGATGCTCGGCAATCATGTCGAACACGGTTTTGGTCTGGCACAGCGGCGACTGGTCGTTGAACGCCTTCAGCGCATGCAAGGCGTTATGGCGCACATCGCGGTCGAGAAAGTCCTGATTCGAAGAGGCTCGCCAGCCTTCCATGAACTCGAAGACCTCAACGCCGAACTCTTCGAGGAAGGCGAACACCGGCGCGCCATAGCCGGTTTGCGCGGCCTTGACGCTGGCGTCATGGGCGGTGCGCCGGTCGATAAACATCTCGGTGCCGGCACCGGGTACTTTGAAGAAGTAGGCGGTGTCGAGCCCGCTGACCTCGACCCGCCAGTTGCTGTTGGAGATCCCGCCGCTGACCGGCTCGTAACGAATGCCCGAACCGCCCCAATCGCGCACGCCGCGCACGGCGGCCTCCAATTGGCATTCCTGAGGCGTACAGGCCTCACCCATTGCTTTCATGCCTGCCCCTCCTGTACCTGCCGTAACCAACTTTCAAACCGCGGGTCTTGCAAGCTTTGCCGGCAACGCAGCAAGGTCCACTGCCCCACCTTGGAAAACTCCAAAGGCCGCGTCGAAGTCGCGCCGACCCACAAGCCCCACAGCGACCAGTACCAATCATTGATCAGCGCGTAGAGGCGGCAGCGGGCGTAATCGCACTCGCGACACTCACCGGCCCACGCCTTGATGCCGTCACGCCACTGGCTTTCGAAGGCATACAACTCGTTGAGGCTGAGGGCCACGTCGTACCAGGGGTCAAAGCAGCCCGCGTAGTCGAAGTCGATCAATTGCAGCGCGCCGCCGGGGCCGATCATCACATTGCTCGCCAGCCCATCGCCGTGCAAGGGCACGCAGGTGCCGGGGTTCAATTGCAGCGCGGTCCAGGCCAGATCGATGCAGGTTTCAATCCACCCATGATCAGCGGGCAAGCCCACGCCATCACGGCTGCACAGCTCACGCAGGCGCTGGATATCCTGCAGCGGCGAGCGGTTGAAGCCCGGTGAAGTGCCGACGTGCAACTGCCGCTTCAAGGCCCACAGCGCTTGCAGGCGCTGGGGTTGCAGCAACTCATCGAGCCGTGCCCAACGCCATTCGTGGGCCGGCAAGGCATCCAGCAGCAACACACCCGCGGCTACGTCCACCAGGCGCACGCCGGGGGTTACGTCACAGTCAGCCGCCAGTTGGGTGGCGCGGCCGGTGCGCTCGATGTCGATCAGCGCGCGCATGTCGTCGTGCAGCACTTTGGCGTAGCACCGGCCCCAGGGCGCCGTGAGATGAAAGCCGGTCCACTCGGTGGCCAGGCGTATCGGCGAGGCGATACCGGCCGTGCCGTCCATGACCTCGACATGGGCGGACAGGCCGGCGGACTCCAGGGCGCCCATCAGGCGCGACAGTGCATCAGTACGGTTGGACATGGCGTCCCTCACCGGTAAGCGTTGGGGGAAGTACAGGCGCAATGCAGCAGCGCCGTCAGCATCTGCAGGCCGGTGCGCATGTCGCGGTCGTGGGTGAACTCCGCCTCGTTATGGGACACGCCGTTGCTGCTCGGAATGAACAACAGGCACGCCGGGTAATGCCGGCCGAGGCTGATGGCGTCGTGGCCGGAGACCGTAACACTGTTGCCGACGGCCAGCCCCAGCTGTTGACCGACACCGTAGGCCAATTCGGCAAAACCAGGGTGCAACGTGATCGGCGCACGCAAGGCTCGGCTTTCGACTTCGTAAGTGGTTGCGGTCGAGGCGGCGACGGCCTTGAGGCTGGCATCCAGCCGATAACCGGCAACCGCCAGCAATGCCGTGTCCGGCGAGCGGTATTCCACATGCAGGGTGACGCGCGACGGCACTACGTTGGGCGAGTTGGGGTAAATTTCCAGGCGCCCTACCGAGCTGTGAAACTGCAGCCCGTGCACGTCCGCTTCGGCGCGCACGGTGGTTATCGCATGGGCCGCCGCGAGCAAGGCATCCTTGCGGGCGGCCATCGGGGTTGGGCCGGTGTGGTTCTGTTCGCCGTCGAAACGGATACGCTGTTTGAGCGCCGCCCAGGTTTCACGCACTACGCCGATGTCCAGGCCTTGGCTTTCGAGGCCATCGCTTTGTTCAACGTGGATTTCCACGTAACCGGCCACCTTCAATTCAACCAGGCCGTCGCCCAGATAACCGATCGCTTGCAGCGCATCCTTGAGGCGAATGCCGTCGCCGTCGCGGCATTCCCAGGCGTCGTGCAGCGCCAGGTCGCCGGTAAACACACTGCTGCCGATCAGGCTGGGTTGAAAGCGCGCGCCTTCTTCGTTGGTCCAGTTGACCACCGCCAGGTTGCACGCCGGGGTTTCGCCGCGCGCGTGCAGTTGGCGCGCCAGGCTGGCGACGGCCACTGCGCCGGCCAACACCCCATAGATACCGTCGAAACGCCCTGCGCTGGGCTGGCTGTCCAAGTGTGAGCCGCACAGCACATAGGGAGCGTCCGGGTTGAAGGTGATCAGCCCGAACAGATTGCCGATGGCGTCTACCCGCACTTCGAAACCGCGTTCGCGCAGCCACGCACTGAACAGGTCACGCACTGCGCCGTCTTCGGCCGACGCGGCCAGGCGGTGCAAGCCACCTGCCGGTGTCGCGCCGATGGCCGAGCTGTCGCGAAACAGCGTCTCGAACGCCTCGATGTCCGCCTCACTGGGAGACAGCCACTCAGGGGTAAAGGATGTCGACATGGGCGTGCTCCAGGCAGGTCGCAAACTCCGCGGACGGAGGGCGATTGGTGACCAAAGTGGTGATGGCGCTGAACGGCAGAGTGTTGATGAACGTGCGATGGCCGAACTTGGCGTCGTCCGCGAGGATGACGCTGCGCAGGCAGTGCTGGGTCAGGGTGCGGCGCAGCAGCGCCTCGGGCTCCTGGTAGTCCATGAAGCCCAACTGCAGGTCCACGGCGCCGATGCCCATGAAGGCGATGTCGTAGTGGAACTGGCGGACGAATTCCAGGGTGTGGGCGCCGATCAGCGCGTTGTCATTACGGCGCACATCGCCGGGCACCACCAGCACCTGGTTACTGCTTTGCTGGGTGATCAACTGCGCGATGTCCAGCGAGTTGGTGATGATGCGCAGTTGGCTGAAACCGATCAATTGCTGGGCCAGGGCCAAGGTCGAGGTGCCGGTATCGAGAAACAGCACCATGCCCTCGCTGACCAGTTTGGCAGCACAGACAGCCATGCGCGTCTTGGCCTGGGCCTTGATGCGGGTGCGCACTTGCAGCGGTTGTTCTTCGTTCAGCCTGGGCAGGATCGCGCCGCCATGGATGCGACGCAACTTGCCGGCCTCCTCCAGGTATTTGAAGTCGCGCCGAATGGTTTCTTCGCTGACAAACAGCGCTTGCGCCAGGTCCGACGCCTTGACGCGCTGATGTTGGGTGAGCATGAGCATGATTTCGTCGAGACGTGGCTGATTGAGCATAAAGGGAGCATTCCAAGGCAAATTCGAGCCGCCAGTATCGCGCGCTTTGCGCCCACCACGGTACGCGGCATGCACCGCTCCGGCAGGGAGAAAAGCACGATTGACGGCGGTTGATCGGGTCACGGGTACCTCTCACTCATAACGGTGTGAAAGGGCAGAAACACTACAAAAGGATCTGTCCAGGGCAGGCTTCTAACGAGCCGGCTCCACGGGTAATCAGGTCAGGACAACAAAGGAGGCAGGTGCTGATCCCAAGGCGCAATGGCCTCCACTGCAGCGCAGAACTGCAACACCTGGGCGTCGGCAAAGCGCGGGCCGACCACTTGCAGACCAATCGGCAAGCCGCTCGGGCTGAAGCCGCAAGGCAAGCTCGCGGCGGGGTTGCCGGTGATATTGAACGGGTAGGTAAAAGGCGTCCAACGTGCCCAGGGCACCGCGCCGTCTGCGCCCGGCCAGCCGTCGGGCGCCACCTGGTCGGCGGCGAACGGCAGGGTTGGCAGCGTCGGCAGTAGCAACACGTCGTAATCGTTAAACAGCGCGTGCACCTGGTTGGCGAACTGCGCCCGCTGCTGCACGGCCTTGAGGTAGGCACCGAGGTCGTACTCGCCCGCGCGCTGGATCAACGCGGCAAAGCCTGGGTCCAGTTGGTCGAGGCGATCGGCCAGGGCTTTGCCGTAGGCAATACCGCGCCCGCCGACCCATAGGGTTTCGAACGTGGCGAGAGGGTCCTGCCAGTCCACTTCCAGGGTGGTCACGGTGACCGGCAAACGTTCCGCCAGGTTGTACACGGCGGCCTCGACGCTAGCGGCGATGACCGGGTCGACCGGGGTGTTGAACAATGTCGGGCAATACGCCACCCGCAGCGGCCCCAGTGGCTGGTCGCAGCGTGCCAGGCAGGATTCGGTCAAGGCCGGCAAAGCCTGGTGATCCAGCGGGTCTGGCCCGGAAAGAATGTCGAATAATAAGGCGCTGTCGCGCACCGTGCGCGTGATCGGCCCGGCATGGCTGAGCATTTCGGTGGCCGACCATGGCCAGGTCGGAATGCGGCCCAAGGAGCCCTTCATCGCGAACGCTCCGCAGAACGCGGCCGGAATGCGCACCGACCCACCGCCATCGGAGCCCAGCGTGCCTGGCACCATACGTGCGGCCACGGCAATCGCCGAGCCGGAGCTGGAGCCGCCGCTGGTGAGGTGTGGGTTCCAGGGATTGCGGCCGTTGCCGAACACGCGCGACGTGCTGGCGCCGGTCCAGCCGAATTCGGTGGTGGCGGTTTTGCCGAGGATAATTGCGCCGGCGTCCTTGAGGCGGCGAATGATCGGCGCATCCTGGCTGGGCACGTGCTCAAGCCCCGTCAACGAGCCTCGGGTGGTGCGCAGGCCGGCGGTGGAAAACAGGTCCTTTATCCCAAAAGGCACGCCGTGCAACGGGCCACGCAACTGCCCTGCCCTGGCCTCTTCGGTCAGCGCCTGTGCTTGCGCCAATGCCGCGTCGGCGTATACGTCGCCAAACGCATTGAGTGTGGGATTGTGGATTTCGATTGCGTGCAGGCTTTGCTCGACCAGGTGTACCGCAGACAGCGTGCCCGAACGAATGGCCTCGGCAGCGGCGATCACAGTGGGCATCAAGAGGTCGGTGTTCATTGAGTATCCTGGGCCGTCTGCACATGAGTCCGGTGGGTACGTCAATAAACGCCCACGCCTGGTGGCGTGTCAAGTGGGTTTTGTTGAGTATGTGGTTTTTGTGTGTTTTGTTATCAATTCCACGCCACGATCAACAAACCCGCACCCAATACCAGGCACAGGGGTGAGTAGAAGTAGGTGTCCAGACGGGCAAATCGCGAGCCGCTCACCTTCTTGAAAAAGCCCACCAGTTCCGAATCGCCAATCGCCCTCGCGAACATTACCAAGGCAATCGCACTGATGCCCCATTGCAGAGCGCCGTGGGACACCGGCGAAAAATACAACCCGGCCCGCAGGCACACCAGCAAGGCAATCGCCACCAAGCCCATCGCCACCAGAAACGTGCCCAACGCCGATGGTTTGAACGCCGGCCGCGGCCCCTGGGCAAACTCGCCGGGCAATTCGGGGATGGCGGCCAGGCTGCCGAGCTTGCCGCCGGCGGCCCAGTACAGATGCACCATGCTGATGCAGGTAAAAATCGCGACGATCCAGCGTGCGACGAAAAAGCTCATGGCAGGCGCTCCCTTAAATGTGCGAATGAGGATAGTCGGCCTGAGATTTTTTGTAGGCATTTCGTCGGCGGCTGATGGTAAAGTGCCGCCCCATGAAAATCGCCCGTGCCGACCGCTCACTCATTGCCTGGATGCTGTATTGCTGCGTCCTGTTCAATGTGTTCGCGTGCAGCATGGGTCATGGGCAGATGCTGGGCATGCAGCTCAACGGCATCGGCGGCCAGTTCTGTACGGTCGACCCGCGCACCCAGGCGCCTGCGCAGAACACCTCCACCGACGAGAACCTGCCGACGCTGTCCAAAGCGTTCGGCTGCCCACTGTGCTCGACCGGCGGCATGGGCCCGGCACTCAGTTCCAGCCTCAATATAGCGGTGTTGCCGCAACCCCACGCGCCACCGCCGGCGGTGGTGCTTGCCGCTGATATTCCTGCCCGCTTCACCTGGCCCACGGCCAACCCGCGCGCGCCTCCCGCTTTCGCCTGATTCCTGCGCTTTCTGATCTGCACTGGCCAACGTTCCCAACGGGAATACGTGCGGCTGTGCGTTGTTTTCAAGCCAAGATTTTCAGGATTCAACCATGAAACATTTACCCTTGTTGGCGGGCCTGTTCGGCTGCCTGCCGGTCTGTGCCTGGGCGCTTGAGCTGGCCCCCACCACCATTGATGGCGAACAAACCGGCGAACCGGGCCTGGCCCTGGACCAATCCAGCGGCACGGCCTCACGCCTGGGTTTAAGCCTGCGCGAAACCCCGGCGTCGGTGGCCATTGCCAACCGCAACGACATTGAGCGCCATGGCGCCAAGACCTTCCGCGATGCGGCCAACACCTTGCCCGGCGTCAACGCCAGTGCGCCGCCGGGGTTTGGCGGGTTTGTGTCCTATCGTGGTTTTACCAGCAGCCAGATCACCCAGATGTTCAACGGTATCAACGTCGCCACCGGCCTGGCGCGACCGGTGGATGCGTGGATCTATGACCGAGTGGAGCTGGTCGGGGGTCCGTCCTCCCTGATCAACGGCGCCGGCTCCGTGGGCGGCTCGCTCAACTACGTGACCAAGCTGGCCACCCGTGAGGAACAAGCCGCCGAAGGCCAGCTCAGCTATGGCAGCTACGACACTGCCGGCATGGCCTTTGGCCTCAACCACGCCCTGACCGAACCGGGCGCCGAGGTGCAGCACTACGCCCGCCTGGATGTGAGCCGCAATACCAACCACAGCTACATTGACCGCGACCAGCGCGATGCCTGGAGCCTGGCGTTTTCCTTGCTCAGCGACCTCACCCCCAACCTGTCCCACACCCTGGCCCTGGAATACCAGGATGAACATGAAGACAGCCCGTATTGGGGCACGCCGGTGCTCAACCCCAAGGCGGGTGAGTTGAAAATCGACAAGCACAACCGCTTCAACAACTACAACGTCGCCGACGGTCGTTACGAGCAACGCACGCTCTGGGTGCGCTCGATCATCGACTACCGGATCAACGACAGCACCACACTGAAAAACACCCTGTATCACCTGGACAGCCAGCGCGACTACCGCAACCTGGAAACTTACCAGTACAACGCCGACAACAGTGCGGTAAACCGTTCGACCGCCTACCAGGTGCGCCATCAGGGCGAGCAGCATGGCAACCAGTTCGAGCTGCGCCATGACGCCAGCGTGTTCGGCCTGTCGACCACCTGGTCCGGTGGTTTCGAATACAAGGTCAACAGCACCACCAACAACCCTTTGAATGTACCCGGCAACAGCACAGTGGACCCGAACAGCTACAACCCCGGGCACTTCTATGACATTCCGGGCACCAAGCCAGGTTTTGTCAAAGACAAGACCAACGAGGTCACCACCAAAGCCTTGTTTGTGGAGAACCGTCTTGGGCTCACCGACAAGCTCTCGCTGCTGACGGGCCTGCGTTACGACGCCATCGACCTGGACGTGACCAACCATCGCGTGATCACCGCCACCAACCCACGGCACTTCAAGCGCAGCTGGGAACCGGTGACCGGCCGCGTGGGCCTGACGTATCAGTTCATCCCATCGGCCAATGTGTACGTGCAATACAGCACCGCAGCGGAGCAGCCCTCCACTACAACGCAAGTGTTCGACGTGTCGACCGGCAAACAGTGGGAAGTCGGCAGCAAGTTCGACTACCTCGACGGTCGCGGTTCGGCCACCGTCGCCGCCTACAGGATCGAGCGCAAGGACTTTGCCGTCACCGACCCGCTGGACCCGAACAACAGCATCCCGGTGGGTGCACAGACCTCCAAGGGCATCGAGCTGGCCAGCTCGTTACGCATCACGCCACGGCTGCTGGCCGAAGGCAACGTTGCCTGGGTGGACGCCGAGTACGATGACTTCAACGAGAAAATCGCCAGCGGCGCGGTGGTGTCGCGCAAGGGCAATACGCCCACCAACGTGCCCAATCGTGTGGGTAACCTGTGGCTGACGTATGATTTTGCCGAGGATTGGCAAGGCGGTGTGGATGCGCGGTATGTGGCCCAGGTGTATGCCGATAATGCCAACACCCAGACGGTGCCGGCCTATACGCTGTTCGGCACGTTCCTGCGTTACAAGGTGGATTCACATACCTCGGTGACCGGGCGGGTGCGTAACCTGACCAATGAGGTGTATGCCGAGTTTGCGCATGTGTCGCCGGCTTACTATTTGGGCTCGCCGAGGACGTTTGAGTTGGCCGTACAAACCCGATTCTAAACCTGCAATGCAATAAAAAATGTGGGAGCGGGCTTGCTCGCGAATGCGGTGGTTCAGTCAATCTATCCAGTGACAGACACACCGCATTCGCGAGCAAGCCCGCTCCCACATTTGGATCTTTATACGATAGAAAGAGCTGCGGTTACTTCAGGCTCGCCTCAACCTTCTGCGCCACCTCCGGCGTCAACCACGCTTTCCACACTTCAGGATGTTCCTTGAGGAACACCTGCGCCACCTCACGCGGTGCCGTGTGATTTTCACTCATCGCCGCCAGGGCTTTATTCAACGGTTCGATCGGGAACTGCACCTTGGTAAAGAACTCGGCAATCTGCGGCTGCGCCTGCTGGAACGGTGTCGACACACCGATGCTCAGCTTGGACGCCAACGAGCGGGTCGGCCGTGGGTTGGGGTTGTCTGCATCGGTCAGGGTCTTCCAGGCATCGGCGTCAAATGGCGGTTCTTCCAGCTGGATCAACTTGTAGCGGCCCATCAAGGGTGTTGGCGACCAGTAGTAGAACAGCACCGGCTTGCCCCGGCGAATCGACGACGCAATCTCCGCATCCAGCGCCGCACCCGAGCCGCTGCGGAAGTTCACATAGCTGTCGTTCAAGCCATAAGCCTTGAGCTTCTGCGCATTGACCACTTCCGAGGTCCAGCCGATCGGGCTGTTGAGAAAGCGCCCTTTGCCGGGCGACTCCGGGTCTTTGAACACGTCCTTGTAACGCGCCAGGTCCTGCACGGTCTTGAGGTCCGGCGCCAGCGGCTTGAGGCCTTTGGCCGGGTCGCCCTTGACCACGTATTCCGGCACCCACCAACCTTCGGTGGCGCCCTTGACCGTATCGCCCAGGCCGATGACTTTGCCTTCGGCTTCGGCCTTGATCCACACCGGGCTGCGGCCGGCCCATTCTTCGCCGATCACCTGGATGTCATTTTTCGCCAGCGCGGTTTCCAGGGTGATGGTGGTACCGGGCAACGTATCGGTGGGCAGGTCATAGCCCTTTTCGACGATAAAGCGCAGCACCTCGGTGATCAGGCTGCCGCTTTCCCAGTTCAGGTCGGCAAAGTGCACCGGCGTTTGCGCAGCCGATACCGGCAACGACAGACTCATGGTCGTCAGCGCCGCAGCCGCAGCCGCAACCACCCGGGTTCTCAATCCTTTCATGCCTTTGCACCTCGCATTTTCACAGCCATAGCGGGCGGCTTTGCTGCGGATGCGCGAAGCCTCTGAATAGTTAAGTCAACTCAACTGTAGTAGAGGTTCCGGAGGAGCAAAAATACACAGAGTGTTTAGCAGTTACTCACTGGCCTTGAACGTCACCAGTTCACCCTTGCGCCATTTGGCGGCCTTGCCGGTCACGGCCTTGAGGGTTTTGGTCAAGCCTTCCTGCAACTGTTCATTGGCGGCGAACACCAGCATCACGCTGTGGCCTTCCTTGAACACGATGCCCTGGCCTTCGGTCGACGAAACAAAGGCGTAATCGCCCAAGCCATACACCGTCAACTTGATGTCGCGAAACTTCAATTCGAACTTGCCGCCTTCACGGCTAGGCAACACGGCGGCACGAAAATGGTCACCGACCTTGAGTTCCAGGCGCGGCTTGTCATCCACGACCAGCGCCGATTCGGTATCGATCTCGGCGATGTAAATGCCTTCCGGCGTCTGTTCAGTGATGTAAACGAAACGGGATTGAAACTGCTTGACCAACTTTGCGCGCAAATCACCCAGCACGAATAACGCGTGCATATCCAGATTACTGACTGCCAAGGAAACGCCCCCACATCAAAAAAGGCACTGACCGCCGGAGCGGGCAGCACAAAAAAACGGCCGTTACGGCTCGATCACACATTCGTAAAAAGCTGAAGAAAACCTGCCGCCACGCCATAAGACTAGTACAGAGATGCACGATGGACCTTATGCAAGGTCATCAGGCGACACAGCAAATCACAGGTTCAGCCGCCCGAGAACTCGGACCGACCCACTTCAGAGAATAACCCGGTTAAAAACGCGATTTCCGACAGCCTACACATTACATAACACCCGGAATGGAACCAGGCATCGGCTGCCAACGACAATACTAAAACAGCAACCCGGTTCAAAACCACTCGAAACGCTGCTGGCAAGTCCACAAGATCGATCGACAGGAGCTGAGCATGCAACCACGTCAACACGCCGTTATGTCGTCCCGCACTCGTTCATCATGTCCCGACGAGCGCCAATACTACTGCTTACATAACCCCAACGGGTACTCCAATTGCGTTCTTTACCAAGTAGTACCGGCCGGGCGCAATTTCTTTCATATCCTGGAAGTGACCAGCGGCAGGATCAAAGGCTTTCGCAGCACGCACTCGAAGGCCTGTGAATTGGCCAAACAGCTCGAAGCCAGCCTGAATGCAATTCACGGCGCGATGGTTTAGTCACCCGCGTGACTTTACTGCGCCGCCGCCCTTCAACTACTGCCATACTGACCCGCCCATTGAAATGTGTCCCTTGCGGGTCGCAATTCATCAGTGCAGTGACCTTGATGCAGTTAACTTGAAGGGAAGGCAACACGTGACGGAATTTGATATTGGCGAATTTTTCATCCATGGCGATGCGCGGGAAGTAGACGGTGAGTTTCAAGCGGTGATCATTATGCGAGCCAAACCACCGTTGACCGCGGTCACCACGCATCAGGTCGAAAAAGATCGTTGGTTCAAAACCGCCGACGCTGCGGCCATTGCCGGCAAAGATGCCGCCAAGGCGCTGAAGTCCGCCGTGGATTCAGGTGCACTCAATTCCTGACCTGTGTAAATCCTGAACTCTGTCGCGTCCAAGGCCTCACATGCACAACATCCCTCACCTTGCATGGAGATCCCACCATGGACGCGCCAATCCCAACGCTTGAAACCCTGTTTGAACAACTCGGCCTGGACTCGACACCCGAAGCCATCGACGCGTTTATCGTCGCGCATCCGCTGCCTGAAGACGTGAAGCTGATCGACGCCCCCTTCTGGTCGCCACAACAAGCGGCGTTTCTCAAGGAAGAACTGCGCGACGACGCCGAATGGGCAATTGCGGTGGATGAGCTGAACCAGCGCCTGCACCAGCCCCAATAACACGCCTCAATGCAGGCTGTCTGACTGTTCCAGGTGCATCAGCGCCTGCCAGGCAGCCCTGCACTCCTCGGCTTCACTGCGGCTGGCGAATGCCGTGCCGCGTTGCTCGCCGTTGAGCAACACCACCCAGCAGGCTTTCTGGCCCAGCGCACGCAGGGTTTCGGGAACACCGCTGCCGATCATTACGGCGACATCGACCTTGTTTTGCATGGAGCTTCTCCGCAACATTAGTTAGCTACCTAACAATGTTGGCCATGCTACGGTTTTATTCCCGTTGGAAAAAGCTATCCCCGGAATAGCTCCATTGCATAAACAGTAACAATCCTAATGCCCAGCCTTGGCCCCTTCCGGTTTATAGCCCAGGCGCAAGCCACCCCAATGCCGCCCCTTGACCATGATCGGCACCGACAAATCGTGCATCAGTTCCCCGGTGTCGCGGGTATAGGTCTGCAACAGCACCGCTTGCTGATGGCTGCCGCAACGAATGCCGGTACGGTCGTCAAACTTGCGTTTGGTACGGTTCTGCACGGCGTCAACCTGTGCATCGCCGGTCAGGGCGTGGGAGAACGCCTTGTTATGCGTGGGCACATAGCCCTGCGGTGTGCAGGCAATCGCGAACACCAGCCCCTCATGACGCGGCAGCAATGCCTCCTGGATCGCCGGCAGCACTTGGTCGGTATAGCCATCAAAGCGCGTGTGGTATTTGCTCGGTTGGGTGTTGGGGATGGGGGTGTAGCTGCGGTCGAACAGGTCTTCCAGGCTGATGCGGTTTTGCAGGATGTCAGCCTCGAATTGCGCACCAATACGGCTCGCCCCTTCACGGGCCAGGTCGTAGATGCGCTGGTGATAGTCATCCAGCCCGACTTCAGCCAGGCGTTCACTGATGGTTTCGGCCTGCCCTTCCATCTGCACCGCGACCTCGGCCAGTTGCCGCGTCTGCTGGTCGCTCACCGATAGATCGCTGCGCATCTGCTCGACCGCGTGAAACAGGCTGTCAAGTTGCGCGCGGTTGGTGTCGGTGCCTTGGGCGATCTCGTTGACCTGCCCTTCTACGCCAGCGGCCAGGCTGGCGATATTTTCCAGGTGCTCACCCGCCTGCTCCACCTGCTCGACGCCGATGTGCAAGTCGGCGGACAGTTGACGAATCTGCTCCACGACCTGGGCGGTGCGTTGTTGAATATCGGCGACCATCACGCCGACCTCATCCGTCGCCGTGGCCGTACGCCCGGCCAGGCCACGCACTTCATCGGCCACTACGGCAAAGCCGCGCCCGTGCTCACCGGCGCGCGCCGCTTCAATGGCGGCGTTCAGCGCGAGCAAGTTAGTCTGGCTGGCAATGGACTGGATCACCAGGGTCACACGCTGGATCTCTTCACTGCGCTGGCTCAGCGCTTCGATCAACTCTCGGCTGGCATTGGCGCGCAGGCGCAGTTGGTGCATGCGGGTGATCGATTGGGCCAACACTTCGCGCCCTTCCGTGCTGCGCTGGTGCGCCTGGCTGGCCGCGCCCAAGGCCTGCCGGCTGAGTTCAGAGGTGACTTGCTCGGTGTCGATCATCACTTCGGCGCTGCTGACAATTTGCTTGGCGGCGCCTAATTGCGATTGCACGCGCGCGGCCAGTTGCTTGACCGAATAGGCCACGCCGGCAGCGGAAAGCGCGTTATGACTGGTGGTGTAGGAAAGATCGCGAGTCAGCTCACCCAGTGCATCAATCGCCAGGGGCGGCGCGACACCCGGCACTCGGGCTTTGAGCGCAGGCAGCCAGATCACCAGCAAAGCCAGTGGCAGGCAAAGGTACAGCGGCAAACCGGCAAACGAGAGGCCCAGCAAAACCAGCACCAGCGCGGTGCTCTGCATAAGCGGCGTCAGCCAGCCGGGCAGCACACGCACCACCGATTGCGGTGGCGCTGCTGCGCCCATCAGAGATCCGTCTCCAGCCATCGTCGTCACCCCACTGTTTGTCGTTATTGTTGCTGCATTAAACGCCACTATAGAGCCATTATCCATGGGCCTTTCGTGGGGGGCTTGCAGCAGATCAATAGACAGGGGCGTAACGGGTGTTTCTTCGGGCATCACAGCTGCGATGCCCGACTTCAGCGGATCAGGCCTGGCGCTGGTGCTTGTCGATCTGCTCGTGGCGCTCTTGCGCTTCGATGCAGTATTTGGTGGTCGGGCTGATCAGCAGGCGCTTGAGGCCGATAGGCTCGCCGCTGTCATCGCACCAGCCAAAAGAATCTTCCTTGATGCGCTCCAGGGCACGCTCAAGCTGCGGCAGCATGCGCTGGTCGCGGTCGATGGCGTTTACCAGCCAGGTGCGCTCTTCTTCCACAGAGGCAGCGTCAGCCGGGTCCGCCGGGGTGTCCAGGCTTTCGATGGCGATGCGGTTCTGCTCAATGCGCTCGTGGTGTTCCACTTTCATGTCTTGCAGCAACTTCTCGAAAAAAGCGTGCTGTTCGGCATTCATGTAGTCATCCGCCGGCATGGCCAGCAACTTTTCCTTTGTCATTGATTTCTCTATAAAAAATACGTGCATTAAGGCGAATAAGGGAGCGTTCCGGCAGACCTTCGCAGGCCTCGGAAAGGCGCCGTCCATTTCAAGCGCCACCCGGCACTCAATTTACGAGGGGCGGCAGTCTAAGGCCGACTTGAGGGCTCAGCAACTGAAAAGACAGGCAATTTTTCCCAATTAACCCCCAAAGGCACCAGGACGGGCTTGGCGAACGGTTATCGGAGTGCGTTTATAGCAAGAAATTCAGTGCTGTGGAGCTATATAGAAGACAAACGGTTAGAACTGATGCGTACAGATCCAAATGTGGGAGCGGGCTTGCTCGCGAATGCTGAGTGTCAGGCAGTACACCTGGCACTGATACACCGCCTTCGCGAGCAAGCCCGCTCCCACATTTTGCTTCTCTGCCAGCTGCAAATCCGCTTCAGCGCTTGAGCTTGCGCTTGTTGCGGTACTGGTCGATCACCACCGCAATCACGATGATCAAGCCCTTGATGATGTCCTGGATATACGCATCCACCCCCACAAAGGTAAACCCGCTGGCCATCACCCCGAGGATCAGCGCGCCGATCACGGTGCCGGTGATGCGCCCTACCCCGCCTGCCAGGCTGGTGCCGCCGATCACGGCCGCCGCAATCGCATCCAGCTCATAGGACATGCCCATGCCGGCCTGGCCGGTGGCAGCCCGTGCCGAGGCCACCACACCGGCCAGGCCCGCCAGCAGACCGGCGATGCTGTAGACGATGATCAGGTGACGCTTGACGTTGATCCCCGAGGTGCGCGCCGCCTGCATGTTGCCGCCGATAGCGTAGGTGTACTTGCCGTACTTGGTGTAACGCAGGGCGATATGGAAGATCACCGCCACCACCAAAAAGATGATCACCGGCATCGCACCATGACCGATGGCCGTGTACGAATCCGAGAGCATGCTCACCGGCTGGCCTTCGGTGTAGTAGCGCGCCAGGCCACGGGCCGAGACCATCATGCCCAGGGTCGCAATAAACGGCGGAATGCCGGTCACTGCGATGATACTGCCGTTGATTGCCCCCGCCAGCAGCCCGACACCCAGGCCCATGGCCACCGGAATCCACACCGGCAAGTCGGTCAGGCTGGGAAACACCGCCCGGGAAAAGTCCGAGGTTTGCGCCAGGCTGGCGGCGATCATCGCCGATAACGCCAACACCGAGCCGGACGACAGGTCGATACCGGTGGTGATGATCACCTGGGTCACGCCAATCGCCAGCAGGCCGATGATCGACACTTGCAGAATCATCAGCACCAGACGCTGGGAGTTCATCAGGAAGCTCTGGTCGCGCACGATCCAGCCGAACAGTTCAAACACCAGGCCGATGCCGATCAACACCAGGAAGATACTCAGCTCGGTGGGTAAACGCCGACGGTGCT
Source organism: Pseudomonas sp. 58 R 3 (assembly GCF_900006605.1). NCBI lineage: Bacteria > Pseudomonadati > Pseudomonadota > Gammaproteobacteria > Pseudomonadales > Pseudomonadaceae > Pseudomonas > Pseudomonas sp. 58 R 3. The sequence goes on from NZ_CVTT01000083.1 coordinate 20,138, forward strand.
TGACCGGTGCCGTGGCAGGCTTGTTGTCTGTTATTGCGTTCATAGCCAATCACCTTCTTATTCTGTGCGGTTCGTCAGTGGACTACGGTCATACCGGAAGCCAGCTGCATGACTTTTTCCTGGGTCGCATCGGCGCGGTCCAGGGTGCCCATCAGTTCGCCTTCGTGCATCACCATCACCCGGTCGCTCATGCCCAGCACTTCCGGCAGCTCCGAGGAAATCATGATCACCGCCATGCCTTCGCTGGCGAGGAAGGAAATCAAGCGATAGATCTCGGCCTTGGCGCCCACGTCGATGCCGCGTGTCGGCTCGTCGAGGATCAGCAGGCGCGGGTTGGTCATCAGCCAGCGCGCCAACAAGGCTTTTTGCTGGTTGCCGCCGGACAGGGTGTCGATGCACTGCTCCAGGGACGGGGTTTTCACCCGCAGCTTCTTGCACATGTCTTCGCACAGCGCGCGCAGGGCTTTCTGCTGGATAAAACCGTTACCCGAGTAATGCGGCAACACGGCCATCTCCATGTTCTCCAGCACCGACAGGCACGGGAACAGGCCACTGAGCTTGCGGTCCTCGGTCAACAGCGCAAAACCTTTCTCGATGGCCATGTGCGGGTCGGTGATGCGCACCGCTTTGCCGTCAAGGGTGATCTGGCCGCTGGAACTTGGCGTGATGCCGAAAATGGTCTCCGCCACGTTGGTACGCCCCGAGCCCATCAACCCGGCGATGCCGAGAATTTCACCGGCATGCAGGTCGAACGATACGTCCTTGAACACGCCGTCCAGGCTCAAGTCGCGCACCGACAAGAGCAAATCGCCGATGGGCGTCTCGCGCACCGGGAACAACTGGCTCAGTTCGCGACCGACCATCATCGAAATCAGGCTATCGCTGTTCATGCTGTCGGCACGCTGCAGGCCGATGTACTGGCCGTCGCGGAACACCGCCACTTCGTCGGCGATGGCAAACACTTCGTTCATTTTGTGCGTGATGTAGACGATGCCTTTGCCCTGAGACTTGAGGTCGGCAATGATCGAAAACAGGTGGGCCACTTCCTTTTCGGTAATGGCTGAAGTCGGTTCATCCATGATCAGGATGTCGGAGTCGTAGGACACCGCCTTGGCAATTTCGACCATCTGCCGCTCGGCGATGCTGAGGTTGCCGACCTGTTCTTCCGGGTCCAGGTTGATGCGCAAACGGGCCAGTAACTCGGCGGTGCAGCGGTGCATTTCGCGGTGGTTGACCATGTGCAGGCTGTTAAGCTGCTCGCGGCCGATCCAGATGTTCTCGGCGATGCTCATGTGCGGCATCAGGTTGAGCTCCTGGTGGATCATCGCGATCCCGGCCTTCTGCGCCGCCAGCGGTGTTTCAAACACAATCGGTTTGCCGCGCAGGCGGATTTCACCGGCGTCGGGCTGGTAGATGCCGGCGATGATTTTCATCAACGTCGACTTGCCCGCACCGTTCTCGCCCATCAGCGCCAGTACCGAACCGGGGCGCACGCGCAGTTGCACATCGGCCAGGGCCACGACGCCGGGAAAGCCTTTGCTGATGTTGACGATTTCCAGCAGGTAGGGTTCTTCCGGCAGCGCGGGCTGGAGACCGGGGGGCTGCGAGACAGTGGCTTGAGCGAGCATAGAAAAGTACCTCGACTGCAGGGCGACCGTGGCCGCCCTGCCGGCTTATTGTTGTTGTGTGCGGGCTACTTGAAGTCTTTGACGTTGTCCGGCGTGATCAACTGGAACGGGATCACCACGTTCTGCTCGATGGGCTCGTTTTTAGCCATCTTGCGCGCGGTCTCCACCGACTTGTCGGCCTGGCCTTTGGCGTCCTGGAAGGCCGACACGGTCATGTCACCCTTGGTGATCGCATTGAGACCGTCCGGGGTGCCGTCGACGCCGGCGATCAACACGCCTTTTTTGCCCGCCGACTTCAGCGCCATGGATGCACCGATGGCCATCTCGTCATTGTTGGCCAGTACCGCGTCAAAATCGCGGCCCTGGGTCAGCCAGTCGTTGACCAGGGTCATGCCCTTGTCACGCAACCAGATGCCGGTCTGTTCCTGCTCGATCTTGATGCCCGGGTACTTGGTCAACACTTCCTTCACGCCCTTGGTGCGGTTGGTAGTGGAGTTGTTCGCCAGGTCGCCCAACAGAATCACAATGTTGCCCTTGCCGCCGAGTTTTTCGGCGATGTATTGCATCTGCAGTTTGCCGGCCTCGACGTCATCGGACACCACTGCTGCCACGCCTGGGGCCAGAGTCGGGCTGTCCGGGCGGCGGTTGACGAACACCAGCGGGATTTTCGCCGCGGTGGCGGCCTTGATGATGTTGGCGGTCGATGCGGTGTCCACCGGGTTGACGATAATCGCGTCGACCTTCTGGCTGATGAAGTTTTCGACCTGGCTCAGTTGCTTGACCACGTCGGCGCGGGCATCTTCAAACTGCAATTGCACACCATCGCCCTTGGGATAGGACTTGGCTTGCTTGTCCATGTCCTCACGCAGATAGGTCAGGAAGGTGTCATCAAAGGCGGACATGGTCACGCCAATCTTGAGGTCGGCGGCCGAGGCAAAACCACTGGCCAGCAACATGGACAGGGCCAGCGCGGTAAAACGGATCGGGGTCTTCATGAACGGTCTGTCTCCACTTTCTTGTTGGTTTTTTGGACGTTGCGTTTATCAGCGTTCGGCAGGCAGTCGAACCACCGGTGCCCCCGGGATGCAGCAGACCAGCGCGCCGTGGTTTTCGACACACAGCACATTAAGGAAGGAGAAGTAGAACGGCCGGGCGCGGGGCAGACCGCGTGGCGCTGAGGCAGGGCGTAAAACTCGCAGTACAGCGTTGAAGATTTTCATCTGACGGTACCTGGTTGTTTTTGATCTTGTTTTTGTTGAGCCGTGCGAATCGAGTTCGAACGTACTTTATGCAACCTGGAAAAGACTGTATTAGAAAATAATTTCCATATCAACCTGTTTTAGAATTTTATTCTATTTTTGTCGAAACCACCTGCTGGCGCTCGGCGCTGAGGCGTGCGGCGTCCAATATACGAGTGGTTTCCAGCGCATCATAGGCGCTGACCGGCAGCGGCCCCTGCCCATGTACGGCCAGTTGCAACTGGCGATAGAACTGCGTCCAGCAGCCCTTCTCGGACGGCACCCGCTCGCGTTCTTCACCTTGCTCAAACCAGCCCCAGCGTCGATGCTCCTCGGCGCCCCAGTGCTCGCCTTCGGTTTTCGGTGACTTGCCGGCCATCAGTGCGTCTTCCTGGCCGTCCAGCCCATCGACGGTGTAACACCCCAGGGTGCCGCTGACGCGAAAACGCGGGGCCTGGCTGTTTTGCAGGGCGTTACCCCACAAATGGGAAATCACGCCATTGGCGTGGGTCAGGGACACAAAGAAGCCGTGATCGAGGGTCGGGTGTTCAGGGCTGAACTGCAATTGCGCGAATACCCGGTCCACCGGGCCGAACAATTGCAGCGCCTGGTCTACCAAGTGGCTGCCCAGGTCACGCAACCAGCCGCCGCCGCTGGCGTTGCCGACGGCCTGCGGGCTGTAGCGTTCGACGCGGGATTCAAAGCGTGTGATCTCACCCAGTGCACCGGCGTCGATCAACTTGCGCAGGGTCAGGTAATCCGAATCCCAGCGGCGATTCTGGTAGACGCTGAGCAGCGAGCCCTGGCGCTCGGCGGCGGTAATCAGCGCCTGGGCCTGTTCGGCGTTACTGGCGAAGGGTTTGTCGCTGACCACCGCCACGCCGTGCTCGATGGCTTCCAGCACCAGCGCCGGGCGGCCTTTGAGGGTGGTGGAAATCACCAGCGCATCCACGCCGGCTTCGACGATCTGGCCAATACTGTCAAAGGCCCTTACGCCCGGAAGGTCGGCACTCAATTGCTGGCGGCGCTCCGCTGAACGGGTCACCACGCCAACAAAAGTCGCACCGGGCAAGGTTGCAATCAGCGGCGCATGAAAGAAGCGCCCTCCGTGGCCGTAGCCGACTAGTCCGATTCGCATAGTTCACTCCTTAATATGAAGTGCAAACCCAATCAAAAATGTGGGAGCGGGCTTGCTCGCGAATGCGGTATGTCAGACATAAATGCTTTAACTGATACACCGCATTCGCGAGCAAGCCCGCTCCCACACTGACTGCATTCCACCCGTCAGATTGTGATTCAGCCGTAAAAGTGCGGACGCTCCGGCAAGCTCACCTTCACGATCTGCTCACTGTTCTGCGCCTCGATGCACGCATCCGCCGCCACTGCCGCCGCAAACCCGTCCCAGGCCGAAGGCCCGCCGACCTGGCCGGCACGCACGCTGTCGATAAACGCCTGCAATTCCACGTCGTAAGCCCCGATAAACCGGTCCTTCCAGTCCATCAAAATGGCATTCGACAGCTTCGCGCCACTGCGCATTTGCACCTGCGAAGGCTCCGGCAGTTTGGCAATGCCAGTCTCCCCCACCACTTCACACTGGATGTCGTAGCCGTACTGGCAGTTCACGAACACTTCCACATCGATGCGCGTGCCCTTGGCGGTTTCCAGCAGCACGATCTGCGGGTCGCGCAGGTGGGCCAGGGCTTTGCTCGATTTGCGCGGGAACACCACCTGCACCGACACATAGTCATCGTTGAGCAACCAACGCAACACATCCAGCTCGTGGATCAAGGTGTCGGTGATCGCCATATCGGTCTTGTAGTTCTCGCCCACCGTCGGGTTGCGGTGCGCGCAATGCAGCATCAGTGGCTCGCCGATCTGGCCGCTGTCGATCACGGCCTTGAGGGCGCGATAACCCTCGTCATACGGGCGCATAAAGCCCACTTGCACCAGGCGCTTGCCATAGGCCAGTTCAGCGTCGACGATCTTGCGGCAACCTTGCGCCGTCACCGCCAGCGGTTTTTCGCAGAACACCGGCTTGCCGGCGGCGATGGCGGCCAGTACGAACTCTTCGTGGCTCGGCCCCCAGGACGTGACGAGAATGGCTTCAACCTGCGGCGAGTTGATCAGCGCGTGGCCATCGGCGTAGACCTCGGCGGCAAGCTTCAAATCAGCGACGACCTTGGCGGCTTGCTCAAGGTTGATGTCGGTCACCGCCACCACCTGGCTATTGAGCAAGGTCTGGCTGCAACGACGGATATGGTCACGGCCGATAGCGCCAGTGCCAATCACTCCAAGCTTTAACGACATACACAACTCCTCTTGTTATTAGTACTGCCGGGCCTTGGCCAGCTGTTCATTGAGTTTTTTCGCGGCGGCATTCGTGCGTTCACTGGTGGACACTTGCGCCACGCCCACACGCCACCACGACAGGTAGCCGTGGACCATGGTTTTGGGCAGAACCTTGATATCAATCAGCGTGGACACCGTTTGCGTGCGCGCATCGGCCAGGGCCGCTTCTAGCTGCTCCACGCTGCTGACCTTGTAGGTCTTGCAACCATAGGCTGCCGCACTCATGGCGAAATCCACCGGCACCAGGCCGCCGTCGAGCTTGCCGCTCTCGGGGTTACGAAAGCGGAACTCGGTGCCGAAGCTGTCCATGCCGTTGCCGATCTGCAGGTTGTTGATGCAGCCGAACGCCATGTTGTCGAGCAGTATCACGTTGATCTTGCGTCGCTCCTGGATCGAGGTGGCCAGCTCCGAGTGCAGCATCATGTAGGAGCCGTCGCCAACCAGCGCATACACCTCCTTGCTCGGCTCGGCCAGCTTCACACCGAGGGCGGCGTTGATCTCGTAGCCCATGCACGAATAGCCGTATTCGACGTGGTAGGTGTTGACGCCCTTGCTGCGCCAGGCGCGTTGCAAGTCGCCGGGCAGGCTGCCGGCGGCGGCGACGATGATCGCATCGTCGGCCAGGGTGTCGTTCAACACGCCAAGCACACGGCTCTGGGTCAGGCACGAACCGGTCAGTTCGATAAATTCGCGCAATACGGCGCGGTCCAGATGGTCATCCACCTCGGGCACAAAATCGTCGCCGTGGTATTGCACCTGGTGCACGCGATCCACTTCCGCGTCCAGTTGCGCCTTGGCGTCACGGACCTGCTCGCCCCAGCCGGCACGGTAGTCGCCCAAGGCATCGGCCAACGCTTCGAGGGCCACTTGGGCATCGGCCAGCACTTGCACGCCGTCGAGTTTCAACGCGTCGCACGGGCTGATATTGAGGTTGAGAAACTTCACCTCGGCATGCTTGAACAGCGACTTGGACGAGGTGGTGAAGTCGGTATAACGCGTGCCGATGCCAATGATCAGGTCCGCCTCGGGCGCCAACAGGTTCGCCGCCAGGCAGCCGGTTTCACCGATGCCACCGACGTTCAATCGGTGGCTGGACACCACCGCACTCTTGCCCGCCTGGGTTTCGGCGAAGGGAATCTCAAAACGCTCGGCAAACGCTTGCAGGGCCGCATTCGCGCCGGAGTACTTCACCCCGCCGCCACAGATGATCAGCGGCTTGCGCTTGCCCCGGAAGGCCGCCAGCGCATCACTGATCATCGCCGCCGTCGCCGGCCGACGTTCGATACGGTGCACACGCTTTTGCAGGAAATAATCCGGGTAGTCCCAGGCTTCGGCCTGCACGTCCTGCGGCAGCGCCAGGGTCACGGCGCCGGTTTCGGCCGGGTCTGTGAGCACGCGCATGGCATGGATCGCCGCCGTCATCAGTTGCTCAGGGCGGTTGATACGGTCCCAGTATTTGCTCACGGAACGGAAGGCATCGTTGGTGCTGATGCTCAGGTCGTGGAATTGCTCGATCTGCTGCAACACCGGGTCCGGCTGGCGGCTGGCGTACACATCACCGGGCAACAGCAGCAGCGGAATACGGTTGGCCGTGGCGGTGGCCGCCGCGGTGAGCATATTCGCCGCACCGGGGCCTACCGAGGCGGTGCACGCGTAAATCCTGCGGCGCAGGTGCTGCTTGGCGAAACCGATGGCGGCATGGGCCATGCCCTGCTCGTTACGGCCCTGATGCACCACCAGGTCGCCGCTGTCCTGCTCCAGCGCCTGGCCCAGGCCCAGCACATTGCCGTGGCCGAAAATCGTGAACACACCGGCGACAAACTTGCTCTGCACGCCATCGACTTCGATGTATTGGTTATCCAGGAACTTCACCAGGGCCTGGGCCATGGTCAGTCTTGTTGTGGTCATCACTTGCACCTTGTGTGAATGCAATTGGGTTGATTAACACTGCTTCAATGTGGGAGCTGGCTGGCTTGCTCCCACAGGTTAATCGGCGTCAGGTTCGGGGGTTTTGCAGGTGGGCGATACTGGCCCCGATGGCCTGCTGGATATCCGCCAACCCATGCACACTCTCGGCAAACGGCTCAAACGACAGGTAACCGCCGTACCCGCTGCTGAGCAACGTGTCGATCTGCGCGGCGTTGCCGAGGATATCGCCCTCGCCCACCAGCACACGGTGGCCGTCACGTATCGAATTGAGCGGCGCTTCGGCGTCTTCTACCCCGGAGATATGCACCAGCCCGGTCAGTTGCGGGAAGAACTCCTGCTCGCTGGCCAAGTGGTGGTGGAAGGTGTCATGCACCAGCCGGAACACATCCAGGCCGCCAATCGACTGAATGGCGTCCACCGCCACGCGCTTGCGGCGCAGGGCACATTCTTCAAAGCCCAGCGGCTCGATGAACCCGAGGATGCCGTACTCGCGCAGGATCGGCGCCAGCTCGCTCAGCGCCGTGCGCAAACCGGCGGCACGCTGGGCTTCGTTGCGCGTATCGCCGCGTTCATTCAACGGGCACATCACCAGGCCCTGCGCGCCGCATTCACGGGCATAAGTGGCGAGTTTGATCGCCTGGGCGCGACGCTCGTCATTCCACACGTCAAACGGGTACAGCGCATTGATCGACAGCACCGTGATGCCCTGCACCGCGCACAATTCACGCACGCGGCTGGCCGGGGTGCCGTATTCGATTTCATGGCCTTTAAGGTCGTTGCGAATCTCGATGGCATCGCACTTGAGGGCCGCGGCCAACTGGATAAAGTCCGGCAACGACAGGTTGGGGGCGACCATGCGGTTAAGGGCAAAACGTAGCGGCGACTTCATTGTTGTTGTTCTCCGTCCAAAACCGTTTAGAGGTCCAGCAGCCAGCTGTGCTGCGGGTCGTTATGGAAATGCCAGGCGCGTTTTGGCCCGGCCATCACGTTGAGGTAATACGATTCATAGCCATACGGCACGCTGACCGGGTGATACCCCTTGGGCACCACCACCAGGTCGCTGTTTTCCACGGCCATGGCCTGGTCGATGCTGCGATCGTCGGTGTACACGCGCTGGAACACAAAGCCCTGCGGCGGGTTGATCTGGTGGTAGTAGGTTTCTTCCAGAAAGCTCTGGTGCGGCAGGTCGTCGGTGTCGTGCTTGTGCGGCGGGTAGCTCGACGAGTGCCCGGACGGCGTGCGCACTTCCACCACCAGCAGCGAATGGGCCGGCTCGCTGTCGGGCAGGATGTCGCACACGTAGCGGGTGTTGGCGCCTTTGCCACGCACGCTGCGTTTGCACTGCTCGGGGCGAATCAGGCGCGGCTCAAAGCCCGGCGCACCGGGCGCGGCACAGACGGCAATCTGCACGTCGCTCAAGGCGGTAATCTGCGCATCGGTGCCGGGCGGCAGGTACGCGGCGAACGGGGATTTGTCTTCGAACACCGACTGGCGGTCGCCGAGGTTCTGCCAGTTAAAGCCTTCGCCTTCGATATTGACGCGACCGCTGAGCAGCACCAGGCACAGCTCTTGGTCCCCGGCGGTGACCGGCAGGGTTTCGCCCAGACTCAGTCGATAAGCGGAAAAACCCACGTACTCCAGGCGCCCTGCTTCCAGGGCCACCATGGTTTGCCCGCGTTTGCTGCTTTTGACCAACAGGCTCATCACTTAGTCCTCTCGTTGAGCAGCGCGCGCAGGGTGTCGTAGCCTTTTTTGGCATAGATATAGCTGGGCGCCACGGCCGGATCCTGCTCGGCTTCGACCACCAGCCAGCCCTTGTAGTGGGCAGCCAGCAGCACATCGAGCAACTCGGCAAAATCGATGTCGCCATCGCCGGGCACCGTGAACGTGCCGTTGACGATGCAGTCAGGGAAGCTCCACATCTGGTTGCGCGCCAGTTGCACCACCGGCTTGCGCACGTCCTTGAAATGCACGTGGCAGACGCGGTCGATGTGTTTACGCAGGACCTCGAGGGGTTCGCCGCCGCCCATGTAGCAATGGCCCGAATCGAACAGCAGGCCGACTTCCGGGCCCGTTCGTTTCATCAACTGGTCAATGTCTTCAGGGGATTCGACGTAGGCGCCCATATGATGGTGATACGCCAGGCGCACGCCTTGGGACAGGGTGAAACGCGCCAGCTCCGTGAGCTTGTCGGCGTAGTCCTGCCAGGCCTGTTCGCTGTGAAAACGCGGGCGTTCGATCAGGCGCACCTTCGAGCCCTGGATCGAGTCGGCGACCTCGCCGTACACCAGCACGTTAGCGCCATTGAGTTTAAGCAGTTCGACATGGCTGGCGATGGCTTCGATTTCTTCGGCCACCGAACGCCGCGCCAGGCGGCTGGAATACCAGCCGGAGACCAGCGCCAGGTCATAAGGGCGCAGCACATCGCCAACGCCCTTGGCGTCCTTGGGAAACTTGCCGTTGAGTTCAAAACCTTCGTAGCCGATCTCCTTGCCTTCGCTGAGTGCTGTGCTCAGCGGCGTTTCACCGCCCAGGGCCGGCAGGTCGTCGTTGCTCCAGGAGATCGGGTTGATGCCAATTCGGATTGCGGGCATGGCTGCACCTTTTGTTTTTATCTGACTTAAGCCTGGTTAGATCTGCTTAATGTGGGAGCTGGCTTGTGTGGGAGATGGCTTGCCTGCTCCCACAAAAAGCCAGCTCCCACATTTGACCGTGTTTAATTTCTGGAACTGCGCCAGGCATTGATAAGCTGCTCGAACGTGGCCTGCACCTGCTCAATCAACCCTTCATCATCAATCTCCCCCGCCATCCACGCACGGCTTGGCTCCTGGAAGATCGTACGGCCCACCGCGAACCCACGGCAGGTGGTGCTTTGGCTGGCTTGCTGAAAGCCATCGGCCAGAAACTGCGCCGAAGCATTCAGACCCAGCAGCACCACGCCACGGCAATACGGATCACGCTCGTGGATCAATTCGTCGAGCTTTTTCCAGTCTTCGGCCGACTGCGCCTCGATCTTCCACCACGCCGGGTAAATGCCCAGGTTGTACAGGCGCTTGAGGCTGCGATAGAGCACATCGGGATAGGTCGACGGGTGATCCTTGGGCGGCACGACTTCCAGCAGCAGTTCATGGCCGCTGACCAGGGACGCCTCGTACACCGCCTTGAGTTGCGCCTCTTGCTCCAGACGCAGCATCGGCTCGTCGTCGGGGTGGAACTGCACCAGGCACTTGATGATTTGCTCCTGGGGCCAGGCAATCAGGTTGCTGCCCACCGAGCGGCCATGTTCAAACGCCAGCGGCCGCGAGTTCTGCACCTCGACCGGGCGGGCGATCCACCAGCCACGGCCGCTGGCGGCATTCAATGCGTCCTGGCCGAAACGCTGGTCGGCCAGCAGGCCCACATCGGCTTCGATGCCCTGCTGCGCCAGCTTGGTTTCCACACGTTCGATGGCCTGGATAAACAGCTGCTTGATGTCGCTGATGCGGGTCAGGTCCTGGCCGCCTTTTTGCGCCAGGTCCACCAGTTGCCAGCGGTGGTCGAAGGCAAACACAAACAACTGTTTCCAGGTTTTGCGCGGCACCGTGACGCGGTGCAGGCGTTGCAGGGTCACGTCCTGGTCCGGCCGGGTGATGGGCACCGGGCTGTTGAACAGGTAATCCAGTTCGGCCGGCGTCGGCATGGCCGGCGCACAGGCGTGGCGGGACACGACCAGGCCGCCGCAGGCGTTGGCCAACTGGCTGCAACGCTCATCGCTGGCATCATTGATCCAGCCACTGAGGAAGCCGGACATGAAGGCGTCACCGGCACCCAGCACATTCAGCACTTCAACCCGCACGCCGGGGTAAATCGCGCCGTCTTCCAGGCGCGCCGGGATGGCGCCGTGGATCACCGTGCAGCCTTGCGGGCCGAGCTTGACCACCAGGGTCGCCGGGGTCAGTTCACGCACGGTGCGCAACGCCGTCAGCAGGTCTTCACTGCCACCGGCGATCAAGAACTCTTCTTCAGTGCCGACGATCAGGTCGAAACGCGGCAGGATGCTCTGCACATGCTGGCTGACGTTCTGGTCGGCAACAAACCGCGTTTCGCCATCCGCCTTGCCCGCCAGGCCCCACAGCACCGGGCGGTAGTCGATATCCAGCACACGCTTGACGTTGTGCTTGGCGGCGTAATCCAGCGCCTGGATGCTGGCCTTGTACACGCCATCGGTGGAGAAATGTGTGCCGGTGATCAACAAGGCTTTGCTGGAGGCGATAAAGGCCTCGCTGATGTCTTCGGCGCGCAGGGCCATGTCGGCGCAGTTTTCGCGATAGAACACCAGCGGAAAGGTTTCGCGGTCTTTAAGCCCCAGCAATACCAGGGCGGTGAGGCGTTCCGGGTCGACCTTGATACCGCTCACATCACAGCCTTCACGGGCCAGGGATTCGAGCAGGAACCGACCCATATGGTCATCGCCCACCCGGCTCAACATCGCCGACTTGAGGCCCAGCCGCGCCGTGCCGAAGGCGATGTTGGCGGAGGAACCGCCGAGGTACTTGGCAAAGCTGGACACGTCCTCAAGCCGCGCACCGACTTGCTGCGCATAGAGGTCGACGCCCAGGCGCCCGAGGCAAATCAGATCCAATTGACGCCCACTGGCAAAACGAGTCTGGCCCATGCTGGCTCCTGTTATTTTTATCAGCCTGCGTGGTGCCGCCATGGTGACGACACACGCTCTTGGTGCAAGCAGACTAGAACGTCCGGCGGCGGCAATCAATATTTATTCCATAATTATTTTTAGTGGAATATTTTTTCCAATAAGCCAGCATAATGGCATGCCAGCCGCCGTGCATCGTTTCAGCAGCCCACGGGCGCCGTGATGCCGAGGTATTTTTTTGCGCCTACCCTGTAGACTTGCGTCACCCATCAGCGCATCAGACGAACACGCCAGAAGGATTGCCCATGTCCCGCACCGATCCCGAGACCACCCTGGAAGATACGATCGCCAGCCCTCCGATCAATGCCGAACGCCTGTTGCAGCTGATCACGGACGAATACGAAAGCCTGCCGCGCCAGCTCAAACGCATTGCCAGCTACATGAGCCAGCAGAGCGACCGCATCATGGTCGACCGCATCAGCGACATCGCCCGCGAATGCGAAGTGCACCCTTCGGCCATCGTGCGGTTTTCCCAGCGCTTCGGTTTCAGTGGGTTCAGCGAGATGCAGGCGCTGTTTCGCGAGGCCTACACCCACAAGACCACGCCGGTGCAGAACTACCAGCAGCGCATCCGCAGCATGATCGCCAACAAGTCGCAGAAGGCCAGTGGCGGCGACCTGGCGCGTGAGTGCGTGAATGCCACCCTCTCCGGCATTGAGCGCCTGGGGCTGGAGCTCGATGATGTGGCGTTCGAGAAGGCGGTGGACCTGGTGGTCAACGCCGACAATATCTACGTGGTGGGTGTACGCCGCTCGTTTGCAGTGGCCGATTACCTGGTCTACAACCTGCAGCACACCAACAAGCGCATCCACCTGATCTCGGGCCTGGGCGGCAGTTATCGCGAGCAGATGCGCAGCGTGCGCGCCAACGACCTGGTGATCGCGATCAGCTTTACGCCCTACGGCAAAGAGACCCAGCATTGCCTGCGCATTGCCCAGCATCATCAGGCCAAGACCCTGATCATCACCGACAGCAACCTGTCGCCCCTGGCCAAGCGGGCGAACGCGGTGTTGTTGGTGAATGAGGGGTCGTCGTTTGCCTTCCGCTCCTTGAGCGCCACGTTGTGCTTGTGCCAGGCGTTGTTTATTGCCGTGGCGTATCGGTTGGAGTTGAAGGTGGATGAGATTCATGAGCAGGTCGGCTTCGACGACTGACCCGCCGGCAACACGGGTCTCCTGTGGTAGCTGGCTTGCCTGCCAAGCGGCAATCAAGCCCCCTTTAACAATGTCGCCAGAACCCGACCGTGAAAGCGGATCTGCGCCAGGGTCAGCGCGGTGTAGCCGATGATCACCGCCGGCGGCAGGCTGGCCTCATCACAGAACTTGCCCAACGGCTGCAAGGTCAGGCCGACGGCGGCAGCGCGGCTGCAAAAGTCCGCCTCGCCGACGCCCGTCGGCAACCACAGCACAAAATGCAACCCGGCCTGCTGGCCGCTGAGCGTGCAGCCCTGCGGCAGGCAGGCGAGCAACGCATCGCGGCGTGCCTGATAGGCTTGGCGTGAAGCGCGCAAATGCCGCACGAACGCCCCGCTGCCCAGGAACTCCACCAGGCCCAACTGATCCGTAGCGCCCACCGAATGCCCGGTCAATTGTGAGGTGCGCAACAACCCGGGCCGCAGCGCCCTGGGCACCACCATGAAGCCCACACGCAAGCCGGGAAACAGGTTCTTGTTGAAGCTGCCGCAGTAGATCACTCGGTCGCCGGAATCGAGGGATTTGAGCGCGGCCAGTGGCGCGCTGTTGTAGTTGTATTCGCTGTCGTAATCGTCTTCGACCACCCAGGCGTCAGCGCGGGCAGCCCAGTCCAGCAATGCCAGGCGGCGCGAGACCGACAGTGTCATGCCCAACGGCGCCTGGTGCGCAGGCGACACGTAAGCCAGCCGCGCCGTGGCTGGGAGCTGGGCGGTGTCGAGGCCGTCGGCTGTGATCGGGATCGATTCAACCCGCGCACCGGCCAGGCTGAACAGGCGCCGAGCGGGCTTGTAACCTGGGTCTTCGACGCACGCCGTGTCGCCGAGCTTGAGCAAGGTGCGCGCGATCAGGTCAAGGGCGTGACGAATGCCCGTGGTCACAATCACTTCATCCGCCTCGCAATGCATGCCGCGGTAACTGCGCAGGTAGTCGGCGATTTGCTCGCGCAACGCCGGCAACCCGGCCGGGTGGGCGGCCTCCAGAGCACCCGGCCCCGCCGCCAGCAAACCTCGGGAAATACAGCGTGCCCAGGTTTTCAAGTCGAACAGGCCGGCATCCGGGCGCCGGGCCACAAAGGGCACGTGGCTTTGCACGCCTGCATCGGACTGATCAGGCACGGCCAGGCGGCGTAGGTGGCTGCTCGGCGTTGGGGCCGCAATGAATTGCTCAGGGATCACCGCACTCACCCGCGTACCGGAGCCCGCCACGCGCTCTACGTAGCCCTCGCTGTGCAGGCGCTCGAACGCCGCTTCCAGGGTGCCACGCGATACCAGCCAGCGTTCGGCCAGGCTGCGGGTCGACGGCAAACGGCTGCCCGCCGGCAACTGCCGGTTGAGGATGGCGGCGCGCAATGCGTCGTAAGCGCCCTGCTGTTTACCGGCGTCCAGGGAGTCCGGGCGCGGCAGGTCGAGGCTGGCGGCGGTTTTGCCTCGGGGCATAAGTGGTCCAGTGCTTTAAGCCATAAGTGGCTCAAAGGATTAAACCACAAAGTCGTTAGAGTTCAGGCTCTACTCGTTAGTGAAGAAGCTTCCCATGACTCAACGCGCCCTCTCCACCGGGTTTTGGCTGGTCCTGTTGACCGTGCTGATCGCCCTGCCCCGCCTGACCCTCGACCTGCACTTGCCGGCCCTGCCCGCCATGGCCGACTACTTCCACAGCAGCGACAGCCAACTGCAACTGACCCTCACGCTGTACACCCTCGGTTCGGCGATTTCCCTGCTGGTCAGCGGCCCGTTGACCGACCGTTTCGGTCGGCGCCCGGTCTTGCTGGCCGGGCTGCTGCTGTACGTGGTGGCGACGGTGACCTGCGCCCAGGCCGACAGCCTCGGCGTGCTGGTGATCGCCCGGCTGTTCCAGGCCCTCGGCGGTTGCTGCACCACGGTGATCGGCCGCGTGATCGTGCGCGATTACTTCGATCGCCACGAACAGGCGCGCCTGCTGGGCTTGATCTCCATGGCTATGGCGATCTCGCCGATGGCCGCGCCGGTGCTTGGCAGCCTGATGCTGCCCTTGATCAACTGGCGTGGCTTGTTTGTGCTGCTGGCCATGATCGGCGCCGTGCTGTGCCTGGTGGTTTACCGCCGCCTGCCGGAAACCCGCCCGACCGAAGTTGCCGCTGCGCCGCCGAGCAACCTGCTGCGCGTGTATGGCCAACTGCTGCGCGACCGCTATTTCCTGCGCTACGCCCTGGCCATCGGCTGTGTGTACAGCACGTATTTTCCGTTTATCAGCGAGTCGTCTTCGCTGTTGCAGCGCGGCTACCAACTGACGGCCACGGAATACGCGCTGGTATTCGCCGCGACGATCAGCGGCTACATGCTCGGGGCGAACCTGTTTCGCCGTTTGGTATTGCGCTTGGCGCCCGACCGCTTGATCAACGCTGGGATCGGCCTGAATGTGCTGGGCAGCGTTTTGCTGGCGATGGCGACCCTCGCGCTGCCGGGAGAATGGCTGGCGATTGTGCTGCCGATGGTGGTGATCATGGTGTCGGTGGGGATGGTGATTCCGGCCTGCCAGCTGTCGGTGCTGCAGCCCTATGGCGCGATTGCGGGGACGGCGTCGGGGTTGTTCTTCTTTATCCAGATGATCCTGACGGCGGTGAGCAGTTGGGTGACGGGCTT
This sequence comes from Pseudomonas sp. 58 R 3, assembly GCF_900006605.1. NCBI lineage: Bacteria > Pseudomonadati > Pseudomonadota > Gammaproteobacteria > Pseudomonadales > Pseudomonadaceae > Pseudomonas > Pseudomonas sp. 58 R 3. Next base: position 35,786 of record NZ_CVTT01000083.1, read on the forward strand.
GATGTCGAATGGCACTTCACTGCCCTTGGTGATCATGACTTCAGTGGCGAGCGCCCTCCTGATCACAAGCTGGCTGACACTGCGCAAAACCCAATGTGGGAGCGGGCTTGCTCGCGAAAGCGGTGTATCAGTCAGCTCATGAATAGCTGAAAGACCGCCTTCGCGAGCAAGCCCGCTCCCACAGGGGGGACCGAGCTTGGCTCAGGTTTTAGTGCATAAAGATCGCGATCAGGATGATCACCGGAATCGGCACGCCGAGGAACCACAGTAGTAATGAGCGCATGATGTTCTCCTTGAATTAACGAACGTAGTTTTCGGTTTCGACGTACACCACAGCATCCCGACGACGACCGCCGAAGGTAGCCGCGAAGCTGGCAAAGAACGCGCCGATCAACAGGGCCACAAAGGTCCACAGCGAGGTGTAGGCGGCGACTTTGGCGGCTGTGTCGGCCGCTTGCTTGGCTTTGAGCTTGGCGTCTTCGATAGCTTTACGGGCTTCGCCGTAGACCTTGTCGATACGCGCTTCGGCATCGGCCTGGCTGAGGTTGGTGCGCTGGCTGATCAACTGGGCCAGGTAGGTACGGTCTTCCGGTGCCAGTTGGCCGTCGTTGCTCAGGGTGCGGGTGAGGATGCGTGCAACCACGCCGTGTACCGCGTCATCGCTCACAGCCGCTGGACGGTCATCGCGGAACAGGCTGTCGACGTAGTAGTCGAAGTCGCCGCTGTTGGCACCCTTGGTTGCGCTGCCGGCGGCCTGACTGATGCCGCTGGCGGCACCTGCCGCCACACTGGCACCGGCTTTCACGCCGCCGCTGACCACGCTGCTGACCGAACCGACCACCAGGACCGCGGTGACCAGGGTTGCGACGGCCCAGGCGAGGAAACCATGGGCCGTGTCGCGAAAGTACACTTCATCGCCATGCATGTTCGCCCACTTCACACGCAACCGGCCGGCAATGTAACCGCCCAGGCCCGAAGCGACGATTTGGGTGAATGCCAGCCAGATAATCGTGGAAATACCCAGCCCCTTGGCGCTCATGCCACTGTCGGCCCACGGCGACACGGCCGAAAAGCCAAGGCCGAAGCCCAGCAGCACCAGGATAAGCGACAGTGCAGCCGCCGCAGCGGCTCCGGCAAAGATTGCGCCCCAGGAAACCCCAGAGCGCGCGCTTGACTCTTGCAGCGTGGATGACGATGTGATCATTGTTGTTTTGCTCCCGGCAGGAAAAATAGTGTTACAAGTCTCAAAACAGACAGTGCAGGCAGCGTGCCAGTCGGGTCTAAAATTAAAGTTCTTTTATTTCAACAGGTTAAGTAATTTGAACTTCCCATGACCGTGCAACTTGCAAGAAACAACAGTCGCAGGCGTGCTTTATGCAATCTCACGGCAAACCCGCTCACTGTGTGAGCTGGCTTGCCTGCGATAGCGGTCTTCCAGGTTGATATTTTGTGTCTGATACACCGCCATTACAGGCAAGCCAGCTCCCACAGTGGAGGTGTGCAACCCGGATATTTGTGGTGGTTTTGCCAAGATGAAGTTTAATTTAGGAAACATTCAGCTACTTCTTGGCAAAATGACCCCACTTCTAGTGTGAATCGCTCACCAGGTAATCCTATGACCCGTATTTTGACCATCGAGGATGACGCCGTAACAGCCCGCGAGATCGTCGCCGAGCTGAGTAGCCATGGACTGGATGTGGATTGGGTGGACAACGGCCGCGAAGGCCTGGTCCGCGCTGTGAGTGGTGATTACGATCTGATCACCCTCGACCGGATGCTGCCGGAGCTGGATGGCCTGGCCATCGTCACGACCCTGCGCACCATTGGGGTGTCGACGCCGATCTTGATGATCAGCGCCCTCTCCGATGTCGACGAGCGCGTGCGCGGCCTGCGGGCCGGTGGCGATGACTACCTGACCAAGCCGTTCGCCTCCGACGAAATGGCCGCCCGTGTCGAAGTCCTGCTGCGGCGCAAAAGCACGGTCAAGGAATTCGAAACCGCCCTGCGCGTGGCCGACCTGGAACTGAACCTGATCAGCCGCGAAGCCAGCCGCGCCGAGCAGCCGCTGAGCTTGTTGCCCACCGAATACAAACTGCTTGAGTTCCTGATGCGCAACACCGGGCAGATCCTGTCGCGGATGATGATCTTCGAGGAAGTCTGGGGTTATCACTTCGACCCGGGCACCAACCTGATCGATGTGCACATCGGTCGCCTGCGCAAGAAAATCGATCCACCGGGCCTCACGCCGCTGATCCGCACGGTACGAGGTTCCGGTTATGTCATTGCTGAACCCCTCTAAGGGCTGGCGCTCCTCCAGCAGCCGCTTGCTGGCGCTCTACAGTTCGCTGTTCGTGGCCTGGAGTTGCATCCTCATGGGGGTGCTGTATTTCGAAGTGTCGGGTTACCTGGGCGACCTGTCCCGCCACTCGTTGATGCAGCGTCAGCACTTGTTTCAGCGTTTCGACGGCGAAGAACTGGTGGAAGCCCTGACTACCAGCATGACCTTCGACATGAAGGGCGTGGACGCCTATGGCCTGTTCGATGAGCAATTTCGCCCCTTGAGCGGGCCGATCCGCGCCGTGCCGCCGGATTTGCCGCTGGACGGCAAGATCCACGCGCTGGCCAATTGCGTCGAGTCCGACGACCCCAAACTGCCCAAAGACAGCTGCGACGCCGTCGCCACCCACACCGAAGACGGGCGTTGGCTGGTGCTGGTGCGGGCCAACGGTTCGCTGTTCGGCGTCACCCGGATCATCTGGCATGCCCTGCTGTGGGCGCTGTCGCTGACCATTATTCCGGGCGCGGCCGGCTGGCATTTGTTGCGCCGCCGCCCGTTGCGGCGTATTCGCGGGATCCAGGCGAGTGCCGAGGCCATCGTTGCCGGTGACCTGACCCACCGCCTGCCGCTGTCGAACCGGCGTGATGAGCTGGATATGCTTGCGGCCATCGTCAACGCCATGCTCGACCGCATCGAGAAGCTGATGAACGAGGTCAAGGGCGTGTGCGACAACATCGCCCACGACCTGCGCACCCCGCTGACACGCTTGCGCGCGCAGCTGTACCGCATCAAGCAGGAAGCCGAGGAGAACTCGGTGTACGCGGTGAAGCTCGACGACGCCATCGCCGAGACCGACACGCTGATGGCACGCTTTCGCGGGCTGTTGCGCATCTCCGAGCTGGAAGACCACCAGCGCCGCTCGGGTTTCCTGGTGATGGACCCGCTGCCGCTGCTGCGCGAACTGCATGACTTTTATCTGCCGTTGGCCGAAGAAGGCGAATTGCAGCTGCGCCTTGAAGTGCCCGAAGCGCTGCCGTGGATCACCGGCGACCGTGCGCTGTTGTTCGAAGCCTTGGCCAACCTGCTGAGCAACTCGATCAAGTTCTCCCCCGCCGGTGGCGAGGTGATCTTGCGGGGTGTGAATGACGGCGGCAGCACGCGCATCGAAGTGCACGACTCCGGGCCGGGTATTCCGGCAGCGGAACGTGATGCGGTGTTCCAGCGGTTTTACCGTGTGGATGAAAGCGACCAGCAAGGCGGCTTCGGTTTGGGCCTGTCGATTGTGGCGGCGATTATCAACTTGCATGGGTTCAAGCTGGAGGTCGGCAGCAGCCAGAGCGGCGGTGCGCGGTTGATGCTGGAGTGTCGGCAGCAGTTGATGCCCGAAGCCTGATCGCTGATCGTTCCCACGCTCCGCGTGGGAATGCAGCCCAGGACGCTCCGCGTCCCACAGCGTGACGCGGAGCGTCACAGGAGGCATTCCCACGCGGAGCGTGGGAACGATCAACGGCTTTGCCTGTTAGTTAGAAGTTGGCGCGCAACGCCTCGAGGCCGTCGCCGTACACACCGGTGAACAACGCTTCCACCGCCGCATCCGTGGTTCCGGCTGCCGGGGTGAACACGCCGGACCAGGTCACTTTCGCCGAGCTGTCGGTGAGCGCCTCAACCTGCAAGGTCGCAAGGTAGGCACTCACCGGAAACGGCGACTGCTCGATGGTGTAGCTGTAGCTGCGCGCTACGTTATCAAAACGCTGCAAACGCTCGACCACCACACCGCCATCCGCGGTTTGCAGGTGGCGCACGCGCCCGCCCTCGCTCGGCTCGCTCTTGACGATAAACGGCAGCCAATCCGGCAGCGCGTTGAAGCCACCGACCAATTGCCAGACCTGATCGGCCGACACCGGAATTTCAATCACAGAAGAAGCTGTCGCCACACTAAATACCCCAGAAAAAACAAGATTTCAGATCGCCATGCTGTCGACCACACCACCGTCGACCCGCAGCGCAGCGCCTGTGGTTGCAGAAGACAGCGGTGAAGCAATGTACGCCACCAGGTTCGCCACTTCATCCACATTCGCCGCGCGCTGGATGATCGAGGTCGGCCGCGCGTTACGTACAAATACGTCGGCCTCGTCCCGCGCACTGCGCCCGGACTTTTGTGTGGCGTCCTTGAGCATCTGCTCCAGGCCGTCGGTAAAGGTCGGCCCCGGCAGCACTGCGTTAACCGTCACGCCGGTGCCCGCCAGGCGCTTGGCCAGGCCATGGGAAACCGCGAGGTTGGCGCTTTTGGTCACGCCGTAGTTGATCATGTCGGCCGGTGTGGCCACGCCGGACTCCGACGACAGGAAGATCACCCGCCCCCAGCCCTGCTCGACCATGCCGGGCGTGTAATGCCGTGCCAGGCGTACGCCGGAGATCACATTGACCTCGTAGAAGCGCGTCCACTCGCTGTCGGGTGCGTCGAAGAAATCCACATCGTTGAAGATGCCCAGGTTGTTGACCAGGATGTCGGCACGCGGTTCGGCGGCGAACAGTGTCTGGGCGCCTGCGGCGGTGCCGAGGTCGGCCACCAGCCCGCGCAGATCAGCGCCCGGCACCGCCTGGCGAATGCTTGCCAGCGCGTCGTCGACCTTGCCCGATTCGCGCCCGATCACCACCACGGTGGCGCCACAGGCTGCCAGCGCCTGGCTGATGCCCAGGCCAATACCGGCGGTGCTGCCGCTGACGATGGCTACTTTGCCGCTTACATCAATGTTCATCGGTGGTACTCCTGAAGTTAGAGCGGCAGAGGCGCACGGGCCGAAATCAACCGGGCATCGCGCAGCGCCTGCCAGAAGGCTGCCGGGATCTTCTCTGACAACGCCGCAACGTCTTCGGCAATCCGCCCCGGACGACTGGCACCCGGAATCACCGCCGCCACGGCCGGATGCGCCAGGGAAAATTGCAGGGCTGCGGCTTTTACGCTGACCCCGAACGCCTGGGCAATCGCCTTGATCTGCTCGACTTTATCGATGATCGCGGGGCTCGCCTGCTGGTATTCGAAGTGCGCGCCACCGGCCAGAATGCCGGAGCTGTAAGGCCCGCCGACGACAATCTCGACATTCTGCGCCAAGGCTGCGTCCATCAAACGCTGCAAGGCACGTTCGTGGTCCAGCAAAGTGTAGCGGCCGGCCAGCAGGAAGCCATCGGGCTGGGCGTCGCTGAGGTCCAGGGTCAGCTCGCAGGGTTCAACGCGGTTGACGCCCAGGCCCCAGGCCTTGATCACGCCTTCTTCGCGCAAGCGGGTCAGCACTTTGAAGGCACCGGTGCGCGCCTGGTTGAAGTAGTCCAGCCATTGGTCGCCGTAGAAATCCTGGGCGATATCGTGAATCCACACGATGTCCAGGCGATCGGTTTGCAGGCGCTTCAGGCTGTCTTCGATGGACCGCAAGGTGGCGTCGGCGCTGTAATCGTTGAGCATCTTGTTGGGACGGCCGTGTTCGAACACGCCGCTTTTTTCGCCGAGGTCGCGGGCGCTTTCTTCGACTTCATCGAGAATCACCCGGCCCACTTTGGTGCTGAGCACGAAGTCATCGCGGTTGTACTGCGACAGCGCCTGGCCCAGGCGGATTTCCGACAGGCCCGAGCCGTAGAAGGGAGCGGTGTCGAAGTAACGCACGCCATGGTTCCAGGCGGCCTCGACGGTGGCCTGGGCTTCGTCTTCAGCAATTGCGCGGAACATATTGCCCAGCGGTGCAGTGCCAAAGCCCAGCGGGCCGGGCAGTTTGTCTTTCAAGCTCATGGTGGATCCTCAATCGGTTGTGGGTCGCTGTGACCGTTGAGCAGATCCTAGATTGCAGAGATCGGACCGTCCAAGACATACTGCGACCAACTTGAGTCCTGCAAGGTCTTACACATGATTGATCTTCGCCAACTGCGCTACTTCGAAGTGGTCGCTGAAGAAGAACACGTCGGCCGTGCCGCCGAGCGCCTGCATATCTCGCAGTCGCCGCTGAGCCGGCAGATCGCCCAGCTGGAAGAGCGCCTGGGCCTGACCCTGTTCGAACGCAGCCAGCAGCGCATCCGCCTGACGCGCGATGGCCAGACGTTCCTGGCGGAAACCAAGGCGCTGTTGACCCACGCCAATCGCCTGGAGTCCCTGGGCAAGCGCCTGGGACGCGGCGAAGAAGGTGGTTTGTGCATCGGCTACATCGAAAACGCCATGCATGCCGGCGTGCTGCCCAATGCGTTGCGCGTATTGCGCGATGACCGGCCCACCGTGCATATCAAGCTGTACAACTTGCCGTCGCTGGAACAGCTCGAAGGCTTGCGTCAACGCAGCCTCGACATTGCCCTGGTCGGCGAGCCACCAGCCACCGATGACCCGGACCTGACGGCGCTGCAGGTGCTGGACGACCCGATGCTGCTGGCGCTGCCGGAGCAGCATGCATTGGCGCACCACAGCGAATTGCTACCCGAGCATCTGGCTGATCAGGAGTGGATCGGCGTGCAACGCAAACCTGGCGCCAACCCGGCGGACGACTTTGTGGCGGCGTGCATACGTGCCGGGTTCACGCCGCAGATTCCCATGGAAGCCAGTGAGCCGTTTACCGCCCTCGGCCTCGTCGCCTCGGGGTTGGGTGTGGCGATGGTGCAAAAGGGGTTGAGCCGCAATGCGCCGCCTGGGGTGGTGTTGCGCGAGTTGCCTTGGCTGAGTTACACCACACCGTTATGGGCGGCGTGGCACCGGGTTAATTTGCGGCCGCTGGTGGAAACGTTCAGGAAGGTGCTGACGCAAACCCTGTAAAGGCCAGCGCAACGGGTGGCCTCATCGCCCCGGCCATACTCGATCCAATGTCAGCCACTCATGCCCTTGCCTCAATCTTTTCCCCTCAGGCTCATCCGGTTAAACGCGGCTGGCGGTCAGCGCATTTCCCGCAACCGGTACCACAGCATCCCCAACGCCAGCAGTGGTGAGCGCAAGGCCTTGCCGCCGGGGAAGGTCATGTGCGGCACTTGGCTGAAGATATCCAGGCCGTGGCTTGCGCCGGCGTGAATGCCTTCGGCGAGCAGGCGCGCGCACCAATGGGTCACGTTCAGGCCATGCCCGGAATAGCCCTGGGCATAGAACACATTCGGGTATTGCTTGAGGCGCCCGACCTGGGGAAAGCGGTTGGCGGTGATGCCGATCTTGCCGCCCCACTGGAACTCGATGGCGGTGCCGGCCAACTGCGGGAACACCTTGAGCAACTTGGGCTGCATATACGCGGCAATATCCGCAGGGTCACGCCCCGAGTAATGGCAGGCGCCGCCGAACAGCAGGCGCCGGTCAGCCGAGAGCCGGTAGTAATCGAGCCCGACTTTCTGGTCGCACAGGGCGAGGTTTTGCGGGATCAATTGCTGGGCCCGTTCGACCGACAGCGGCTCGGTGGCGATGATGTAGCTGCCCGCCGGCAGCACCTTGCCGCTCAAGCGCGGTTCCAGTTCCTCCAAATGCGCGTTGCAGGCCAGTACCAGATTAGCCGCACGCACCGTGCCGCCGGCGCAACGCACCTGCACCGTATCGCCGTGCACCAACTCCAGCACCGGGGTCTGTTCGAAAATCTTCACCCCCAGCGACTCGGCCACCTGCGCCTCGCCCAGCACCAGGTTCAACGGGTGCAAGTGCCCGGAGCCCATGTCCACCAGGCCGCCAGCGTAGACGCTGGAGCCCACCACCTGCGCCATGTCTTGCGGGCCGACCAGACGGGTTTCAGGGGCATAACCCAGCGCTGCCAGGCCCGCCTGCTCGCCCTTGAACGCGGCAAACTGCGCCGGGGTGTTGGCCAGTTCGCAAAAGCCCCAACGCAAATCGCAGTCAATGCTGTGCTGGGCAATGCGCTCGCCCACCAGCGCCACCGAGTCGATCCCGGCGCGCTCCAGGTAACGCACGCCCTCCTCGCCCACATACTTGGCGAAGCCCGACACGTCATGGCCGATGCCGCGAATCAGTTGCCCGCCATTACGCCCACTGGCGCCCCAGCCGATGCGCCGGGCCTCCAGCAGGATCACCGAGAGCCCGCGCTGGGCCAGTTCAATCGCGGTGTTGACGCCGGTTAACCCGCCGCCGATCACGCACACATCAGCGCTCAGGTCGGCGCTCAGCGACGGGCGCTCCGGCATGGCGTTGGCCGAAGCCCGGTAGTAGGACCGGGCGTGGTCATTGGACTGGATCATTTGTTGGTCTTCACTTTGCTCCAGGCGCGGGTCATCAGGCGCATGGTCGCCGGGGTCGGCGTGGTGGAAATATACAGTTTGTCGAGCACTTCCTGGGGCGGGTACACCTCAGGGTTGTTCACCAGCTCCGGCGCCATAAAGGGCTTGGCCGCCGGGTTGGCGTTGGCATAACCGACCGCGGCACTGACCTTGGCGATCACCTCAGGATCGAGCAAATAATTGATAAAGGCGTGGGCCTCTTTCGGGTTGCCGGCATCGGCTGGAATCGCCAGCAGGTCGAACCACAGGTTGGAGCCTTCCTTGGGAATCGAGTAGGCGATATTCACGCCGTTCCTGGCTTCCCTGGCGCGGTTGGCGGCTTGAAATACGTCGCCTGAATAGCCGAAGGCCACGCAGATATCGCCGTTGGCCAGGTCGGAGATGTACTTGGAAGAATGGAAATAGGTGATGTACGGGCGCAGCGTCAGCAGCTTGGCTTCGGCCTGTTTGTAGTCCTCGGGGTTTTCGCTGCGCGGGTCTTTGCCCATGTAGTTGAGGATCGCCGGGAACAGCTCATCCGCCGAATCCAGGAAGGCTACGCCGCACTGGTTGAGCTTCTTGATGTTCTCCGGCTCAAACAGCACCGCCCATGAGTCGATGTGGTCGATGCCCAGCACTTGCTTGACCTTGTCGACGTTGTAGCCGATGCCATTGGTGCCCCACAGGTACGGCACCGAGTGCGCGTTGCCGGGGTCGTTTTTCTCCAGCAGCTTGAGCAGTTTGGGGTCGAGATTCTTGAAGTTGGGCAGCTGCGAGCGGTCGAGTTTCAAGAACGCGCCGGCTTTTACCTGGCGCGCCAGGAAGTGGTTGGACGGCACCACCACGTCATAGCCGGTGCGCCCGGCGAGCAACTTGCCTTCCAGGGTTTCGTTGGAGTCGAATACGTCATAGGTCACCTTGATCCCGGTCCTGGCCTGGAAATCGGCCAAGGTGGTCTCGCCGATATAGTCGGTCCAGTTATAGACGCTGACCGTCTGGGCGGCCTGGCCGCTGCTGCTGAACGCCGCGACGAGAGCCAGCGGGAGAAGCTTTTTCACAAGACGCATATCGACACCCCTTTATTGGTTTTTTAGACGCTCAACAGCAGGAACTCACGCTCCCAGGAACTGATCACCCGCTTGAAATTTTCGTGCTCGGCGCGTTTGACCGCCACGTAGCCACGCACGAACTTGTCGCCCAGGTACTGCTTGACCGTGTCGCAGTCCTCCATGCGCGCCAGGGCATCTTCGAGGGTGAACGGCAGGCGCAGGTTGCGGCGCTCATAGGCACGGCCTTCCACCGGCGCGCTCGGTTCAATCTGCTCGATCATGCCCAGGTAGCCGCACAGCAAGCTCGCGGCAATCGCCAGGTAGGGGTTGGCATCCGCGCCCGGCAGGCGGTTTTCCACGCGCATCGCGTCGGGGCTGGAGGTCGGCACACGCAGGCCGACGGTACGGTTTTCTTCGCCCCACTCCACGTTGACCGGCGCCGAGGTGTCCGGCAAAAAGCGGCGGAACGAGTTCACGTTCGGCGCAAACATCGGCAGCAGCTTGGGGATGTACGTTTGCAGGCCACCGATGTGATGCAAAAACAGTTGGCTCATCTTGCCGTCGGCGTCGACGAACACCGGTTTGCCGGTGGCGATATCCACCACGCTCTGGTGCAGGTGCATGGCGCTGCCCGGCTCGTCGGCCACCGGTTTGGCCATAAAGGTCGCGGCCACATTGTGCTTGAGCGCGGCTTCACGCAGGGTGCGCTTGAACACGGTGATCTGGTCGGCCAGGTCAAGGGCATCGCCATGGCGGAAGTTGATTTCCATCTGCGCCGGGCCGTCTTCGTGGATCAGTGTGTCGAGGTCCAGACCCTGCAGTTCACACCAGTCATAGACGTCTTCGAACAGCGGGTCGAATTCGTTGGCGGCGTCGATGGAAAACGACTGACGCCCGGTTTCGGCCCGGCCCGAACGGCCCACCGGGGTTTTCAGCGGCAGGTCCGGGTCTTCGCAGCGCTGGGTCAGGTAGAACTCCATTTCCGGCGCGACAATCGGCTGCCAGCCTTTGTCGGTGTACAGCTGCAGAACTTTTTTAAGCACATTGCGCGGCGACAACTCGATGGGGTTGCCCTGCTTGTCGAAGGTGTCGTGGATCACAATCGCGGTGGGCTCGATGGCCCACGGTATTACATACGTGGCGTTGGACACCGGGCGGCAGATCATGTCGATGTCGGCAGGGTCGAGCAGGTCGTAGTAGATATCGTCGTCGACAAAGTCCCCGGTCACCGTTTGCAGCAGCACACTTTCCGGCAGGCGCATGCCTCGCTCATGCAGGAACTTGTTGGTGGGCGCAATCTTGCCGCGTGCGATGCCAGTCAAATCACTGATCACGCATTCGACTTCGGTAATTTTGTGTTCTTTCAGCCAGGCGGACAGCTGATCGAAGGGGGCGTTCATAAGGACCTCGTCATGGGTTGGATGCTGCGCCGACTTGTACTCCCGGCGCATTGAGGTCTATCTTGGGCCAGCCTTGAAACAGCATCTATCCACTTTGCACCAACCACAACGCACCAATAGAGTGCGCCCAGGTTACCCATGACACAGGCAACAGCTTTGCGCGTACAGGCCTTCACCACCGGTGATGTGGCCACTCAATGCAGTGCGACACCCGGTTGGGTGCAGCAGTACCAGCAGATGTCCCCGGGGCATTTTGCCGGGCAGATCCGCTACCTCGACCTGCACGGCGTCGAGGTCTACGAAGAGTGCATGAACACGCGCGTCGAACAGCATTTCAACGCGCCTCCCGGCTCGCTGGCGTTCTGTTTCGATGGCAGCGACAACGCGCTGTACATGCTCAATGGCGAAAGCCGCAACACCTGGATCACCCCGGAAAACTACCGCGAAGTGGCGGTGGTATTCGGCCCGCAGTTTGTGCAGCGCCATGGTTTGGATGTGGCGAAACTCGAGGGGTTGTTCATGGCGCCGCTGACCTGCCAGCAGAACGCGCTGTTCAGCCGTTGGCTCAGTGGCACGCTGACGCGGCTGTCCGCGCTGACGGACCCTATCGGCCGTGATGCTCTCACCCAGCAACTGCTTGATGACTGCCTGTTTATTCTCGACAACGCCTGTGTGTGCCTGGACCGCAGCTCGTTGCAGCGGCGCAGCGACGAGCGCCTGTTGATGGCGCGCATCGGCGAATGGGCGGCGGATGCGCCGGATGAAACCGTCAACCTGCTGGAACTGGCGCAGATTGCCGGTGTGCCGTTGCGTCAATTGCAGCAAGGCTTCAAGACTTACACCGGGATGAGCCCGGCGCAGTGGTTGCGCTTGCGCCGGTTGAACGGGGCGCGCCGTGAGTTGTTGAGCTCGACTCGGGCCACGGTGGCTGAGGTGGCGATGAACTGGTCGTTCTGGCATTTGGGGCGGTTTTCGCAGAGTTATCGGGCGTTGTTTCGGGAGCTGCCCAGTGAGACGCTCAGGCGCTTGGGTTGACGTGTGTTTTTGGTACTGACCTGGGGGGCCGCCGACTTCGTCAGCGAAAAGGATGTAAGGGCCAGAGCAACAGCAACAGGCGACTTCATTTTCAAAGCTGCATGCGATCAACTGTGGGAGCGTGTTGCATCAGGTAGATAGGCTTTTGCTTTGCAATTGATCTGGCTCTTGATTCAACCACTCAGGTCGGCTTTACACAAAACAACCCAACACAACCCTTCTCAATAGCTTGTAAATCCCGGCACATCCCCCTAGCTTATGCGCCCCCCGCCCCGCGCATTAAGGCCCTACCCCCATGGTTGTGCGTTTTCGTCCCGTCGTTACCTCACGTTTCGCCCTCGGCCTGTTACTCAGCGGCAGCCTGGGCAACAGCATGGCCGCTGAAATCGAACTACCGGCGGTAAACGTCCAGGGCCAGGACGAATCCGGCTATCGCACCAACAGCGCCTCGGTGGGCGGCTTCAACGAAGCGCCGTTGCTGGACACTCCGACATCAATCACCGTAATCAACGCCGAACTGATCAAAGACCAGCAAGCGCGCCTGCTCAGTGAAGTGCTGCGCAACGACGCCTCGGTTGGCGACAGTTATGCGCCCATCGGTTACTACGAAAACTTCGTGGTGCGCGGCTTCTCGCTGAACGCAGCGAGCAGCTACAAGATCAACGGGCGCACCATCACCGGCGAGCAGAACGTCGCCCTCGAAAACAAGCAGCAGGTCGAGGTGCTCAAGGGCCTGGCGGGTTTGCAAAGCGGCATTTCCGAACCCGGCGGCGTGATCAATTACGTGACCAAGCGCCCGGAGGATGTGCGTTCGGTCACCGTGTCCACTGACGACCGTGGCAGTGGTTATGTCGCCACCGATGTGGGTGGCTGGTTTGGCAGCGAGCAACAGTTCGGCCTGCGCGCCAACGTTGCCCACGAAGACCTCAATTCGTATGTCGAGCACGCCGATGGCCAGCGCGATTTTGTGTCCCTGGCCTTCGACTGGAACATCAGCCCCGACGCGGTGCTGCAACTGGACGCGGAATACCAGAACAAGCAACAGCGCTCCGTGCCGGGTTATCAACTGCTGGGCGGCACCGAAGTGCCCCATGACGCGTCACCGAAAAAGTTGCTGGGGCACCAGAGTGGCTCCCATCAGGTGGGCATCGATTCGCTGAACCTCAATGGCAAGTTTGAATACCGTTTCAGTGATCAGTGGAAAGGCAGCCTCAGTGCCGCCCACAGCAAAGTGGTGATTGATGATTACAGCGCGTTTGCCTGGGGAGGCGCCACGACCGGCGTAGGCAACTCCTTCACGCCGGACGGCAACTACGACATTTACGATTACCGCAGCCCCGACGACACGCGCCGTGATGATGAAGTGCAAGCTGCAATGACCGGGCTGTTCGACACTGCCGGACTGGGCCATGAACTGACTGTCGGCACCAGCGCGTTTCGCCGGGTGATCGACAAGCGCAAGTCCGTCAACGAGTGGATCGGCAGCGGCAACATCAACCAGGACGCACCGACCTTCGAGCCTGCCGACAAGCCGCTGAACCCCAGCCACCGCACCCTCGACAGCCGCCAATACGGCCTGTTCGTCACCGACCGCATCCGCTTCAACGAGCAATGGCAAACCATCATTGGCGGGCGCGAAGTGCGTCTGGATGAAAAAGCGTTCGATGACCAAGGCAACCAGGCGCGCCACACCCAGCAATACGTATTCCTGCCTCAAGCTTCGTTGATCTATAAACCCGTGGAAAATATCTCGCTGTACACCAGCTACAGCAAGGGCTTGTCATTGGGCGGCACGGCACCGTGGTTTGCGCAGAACGAAAGCGAAACCCTGGCCCCAACCGTGTCCCGGCAAATCGAAGCTGGCGTGAAATACGACTGGCGCCGCATCAGCTTCGCCGCCGCCGTGTTCCAGACCCGCCAGGCCTACCAGTATTCCAAGCCGGATGGTGCCGGTAACTTCACCTACGTCCAGCAAGGCGAACAAAAAAATACCGGCCTGGAACTCTCCGCCAACGGCTGGGCCACCGACCGCCTGCAGATCGCCACCAGCGTGGCGGCGATTCGCGCCCGCGTGACCAACAGCGGCACGCCGGACTACGAAGGCCACCAGGCCATCAACGTACCCAAACTGCGCGCCAGCCTGTATGCCGATTACGCCCTGCCGTGGATGAATGGGCTGGCCGTGCTGGGCGGCGTGCAATACAGCGCCAGGAAGTACGCCGACCGCACCGGCAATGTGCAGGTGGGCGACTATGCCGTGGTGAATGTCGGCAGCCGCTACACCACCAAAATCGACGGCTATGAAACCGTGTTCCGCCTCAGCGTCGACAACCTGTTCGACAAACGCTACTGGCGCGATGCAGGCGAATACATGGGCGATGATTACCTGTTCCAGGGCGCGCCCTTGACCGCGCGCCTGAGCGCTTCGGTCAACTTCTGAGCCCGCGCGGCGCTGCCAGCCACAGCGCCGCCAAACCACAGACCAACAGGCTCCAACCCAGGTCCTGGGCCCAGGCGACCAGGGTCAACCCGGCGCCGATCACCAGGTAATACAACAAGCCAAACAGCGCGGCGGCCGTGCCCAGGCGATCCTGATAAGCCACCAGCGCGGCCCCCAGCACATTGGGAATGGCCATGCCAAACGCCAGCACCACCAGCAGCATCGGCCAGACAAACATCCAGCTGTGTTGCAGCAGCACGACCAGCAAGCCGTCCAGCACCGCGACACCGGCGGCGATCAGTACTAATTGCTCGCCATTTATTCCACGCTTGAGCAGCCGTTTGTTCAGCCACGCACCAAACCCCGAGCCCAGCGCCAGCCACACGCCGCTGTAGCCGAAGTCGGCGGCAGACAAACCCAGCCGCGAAAAGATGAATGGCCCCAGGCTGTAATAGCTGAACAGCGCAATGTTGAACGCCGCCACCAACCCCACCGATCGCCAAATCCCGGCATCCCTGAGCAGCAACCGCAACGTCTCGCCAAGCGCGGCGGTCGGCAGCGAGGCTGGACGTGTCTCCGGCAACGCCCATAAGCACACTGCCCACAAGGCCAGCGAGAGCAGCAACAAGCCACTGAGCACCCCGCGATAACCGAAGGACTGCACCAGGCTGGCGCCCGTGAACAAACCCACGGCCGGGCTGGCGGCCAGGGCAATGCCCATCAGCGAAAATACCTGGGCCAATTGCACGCCCTGGAAACGGTCACGCAGCACGGTCTGCGTCACTACCGAGCCGACCGCCGCGCCAAACGCCGCCAACGCCTGGGCCAGCAGCAAACCGTTGAAGCTGGTCATGCCCAGGGCCAGTACCGTGGCCGCCACATACAGGGCCAATCCGGCCAGCATGACCGGCCGCCGCCCCCAACGATCACACAGTCGGCCCCACACCACCACACCAAAAGCGAACGCCAGAAAGTACACCGACAACGTCTGCCCGGCCCGCTCCGGCCCCACCGCAAAGGCCCGGCCGATATCTCCCAGCGCTGGGCTGTAAAGCGTTTGGGCCAGTTGCGGGAACATCAGTAACGCCACCGTCAGTGGCAAAAAAATTCTAATCTTCATTCCCCAACTCCTTTGCTTGAAACAGCGCAAGAAGTGTAAGAACTACGGAGTGGGGTATTATCCAGACTTTGACAATTTACCCATTAAATCGGACAACTTATGGCCTGGCTCACCGCCGACGCCCCTTTCGATCCCGACCACCTGGCAGCGCCGGTCATCGGCATCGCCGCCCTGCTCGGTGATCACGACTCCGGCCTGCACCGCCACCAGCGCGGGCAACTGCTGTTCACCCGCCGAGGGTGCACCCGTATCACCCTCGACAACCAACTGTGCCTGCTGCCGCCTTCGCGCGCCGCGTGGATCCCGTGCGGCGTGCCGCATCGCGCGGTGATGCACAAAACCGTGGACTATCGCTCGGTGTATCTGAGCCCGGCACTGGCCGATCAATTGCCCCCGCAGGTTGGGGTGATCGAGGTCAGCCCATTGCTGCGTGCAGTGCTGGAACCCATAGCGATGGCGCCCTTCGATACCGATTGGCAAACGGGCCGCTACGCGCATTTGCTTGCGCTGTGCCTGGATGAAATCCAGGCGGCCACCGCACAACCGATGCTCCTGCCCTTGCCCCATGACAAACGCCTGGCGCCCTTGCTCGCGGATCTGCAAAGGTTACCGCCGACCCTGCAAGCCCTGGAGCAACAGATAGGCGCCAGCACCAAGACCATCGGCCGGATATTCCTGCGGGAAACCGGCCTTGGTTATCAGCAATGGCGTCAGCAATGGCGCTTGATGCGGGCCATTGAACTGCTGGCCATCGGGCGTAACCTCGGCTACTGCGCGTTCGAGTTGGGCTTTGCCAGTGACAGCGCGTTGATCGCCTTCTTCAAAAGCATGACCGGCAGCACGCCACGCGGGTATATGAAAGTCGACTGAGGGCGTGCTTGAGACCGCTTCAGCCCAGTAACGGAATCACCCGCAAAGGCCGCACCGACTTATAGGAAAAACTCGAGTAGATTTCTTTAACGCAGGGCAACGTCTGCAACACCTCGCGCGCAAACTCGCCGAACGACTCCAGGTCTTTGGCCACCACCTCGAGCAAAAAGTCATAGCGCCCCGACACGTTGTGGCACGCGACGACCTCGGGAATTTCCAGCAGCCGTTGCTCGAACGCCCGGGCGATTTCCTGGGTGTGGCTTTCCATCATGATGCTGACAAACGCCGTGACGCCATAGCCCAGCGCCTTGGGCGACAGAATCGCCTGGTAGCCGCTGATCACCCCGCTCTCCTCCAGGTTGCGCACCCGTCGCCAGCACGGCGAAGTGGTCAGGGCCACGCGGTCGGCAAGCTCGGCCACGGTCAAGCGGGCATTGCCTTGCAAGGCGTTTAAAAGGGCTTTGTCGGTGCGGTCCAGACTCACGGGCATAACGTGCCTCTATTTGTTGTTTTTGTCGATGATTCGCCCCGTAATCCGCGATTTTCCTGGGCTTTTTGCAATGTTCAACTGTGGTTATGAGCATAGCATTGTAGGAAATAAGGAGCGTGCGACATGAACAATAAACACACTACATTCGGTTTTTCGACCCGCGCCATCCACCACGGTTACGACCCCAAGGACCATCACGGCGCCCTCGTACCGCCGATCTATTTATCGGCCACCTTCGCGTTCCCGACTGCCGAATATGGCGCTGCCTGTTTTGCCGGGGACGCCGGCGGCCACTTCTACACACGCATTTCCAACCCGACCCTGGCACTGCTGGAATCACGCATGGCCGCTCTGGAAAACGGCGCAGCCGCCGTGGCTTTCAGCTCCGGCATGGGTGCAATTGCGGCGACGTTCTGGACCTTGCTGCGTCCGGGCGACGAAGTGATCGTCAGCCAGACCCTGTACGGCTGCACCTTTGCCCTGCTGCACCATGGCCTTGCCGAGTTCGGCATCCGGGTGCGACACGTCGACCTCACCGACCTGGCCGCCCTGCGCGCGGCATTGTCCCCCGCTACTCGCATGGTCTACTGCGAAACCCCGGCCAACCCCAACCTGCGCCTGGTGGACATCGCCGCCGTGGCCGAGCTGGCGCACCAGCAACCGAATATCACCGTGGTGGTCGACAACACCTACTGCACGCCCTACCTGCAACGGCCGCTGGAACTGGGAGCCGATGTGGTGGTGCACTCGGCCACCAAGTACCTCAGCGGCCATGGCGATATCACCGCCGGTATTGCCGTGAGCAACCAGGCCCTGGCGCAACGTATTCGCCTGCAAGGCCTCAAGGATCTGACCGGCGCGGTGATGTCGCCGCAGGACGCATCCTTGCTGATGCGCGGCCTCAAGACCCTGGCCCTGCGCATGGACCGCCATTGCAGCAACGCCCAGGCGGTGGCCGAAGCCTTGCAGGCCCACCCTGCGGTGCAGTGGGTGACTTACCCGGGCCTGCGCTCTTTCCCTCAATACGCCCTGGCGGCGCGGCAGATGAAGCAGTCCGGCGGCATGATCGCGTTTGAACTCAAGGGCGGCATCGACACCGGCCGGCGCTTCATGAATGCCCTCAACCTGTTCACTCGCGCCGTCAGCCTGGGTGACGCTGAATCGCTCGCCCAGCACCCGGCGAGCATGACCCACTCCACCTACACCCCCGAAGAACGCGCGCAGCACGGTATCAGCGAAGGCCTGGTACGCTTGTCGGTCGGGCTTGAAGACATCGCCGACCTGTTGGCCGATATCCACCAGGCCCTGGCCAAATGCACGCGTGCGGCACCGGGCCGCGCCGTGGTGGAAGAACACGCCGTGAAATAAGGCCTAGGTTTGAGGTAATCCTTTCCCACAGACGGTGGTCGGACTGGTCCGACCGCCGTTGTGCGTTTTAATCTGGTTTTTTTGCCGATTGGATCCCCCTGCTTTTCCCAGGCTGTACTAGCATAGGTGCTTGGCGGGTGCATTATCACTGCAGGTTATTCACTTCGATTACCTTGTTAAGCCCCGCCGTTATAAGGATGAATACCCGCACTCGACATTCATGGACGAACTGATGAACTCACACCTGTTTCCCCATATAGGCAAAGTCATCGCCAGCACCGGCAGCCGCCATTTCCCGCGCATGCTGCATGACTTGATCCTGACCCAACTGGCAGTGGACGCCACCCATATCACCCAACTGCAGGTCAGCGCCGAAGGGCACACCCGGCGCCGGATCAGCCCGGTCTACACCGACTCGGCGGCGGTGCTGGGCCAAGAACAACTCGCCGCCCAATTGCACCTTACGCGCCGCAAGGACGATGTGCGTTATGTGCTGTCGGTGTATCGCTCGCATCAATCGGAAAGTTTTTCGCCGCAGGAACGCAGCATGCTGCAGGATTTTTCTACGCTGCTTCTGCCCATGGTCGAGAAGCACATCACTGCGATCCAGCCGTGTCGCCAGGACGGGTCGCCTGTGGTGGCGAAAAATCAGGGGCTTGAAACCTTGCGTCGGCGTATTGAAGAGCGTCTGGTGCAATCGGGGTTGACCTTGTCCAACCGTGAGCTGGAAGTGTGCGTGGGCTTGCTGGCCGGGCGGACCGCACCGCAGTTGGCGGAGCAGTTGGCGTTGAAGGTCAACACTGTTGAAAGCTACCTCAAGCGGGCGGCGATCAAGCTGGGGATCAGCGGGCGGCATTCGTTGTTGCGGTGGATGTATGCGGGTGATGAGGGGGTAGCTGCGGATCTCTAGATCACAGCAGAGTTTTATTGGGTGGTTTGTCGGAGTACATATCCGTTATTTAGGTAACGGCGGCCTATGGTTCCGCTCTTACAGCGGCTCACTTTTTGAGGGACCAAAAAGTAAGCAAAAAGTCCTCGCCCCAACACTCGGTGCCT
>NZ_CVTT01000083.1:55154-55415 GCF_900006605.1 Pseudomonas sp. 58 R 3
GTCCTCGCCCCAACACTCGGTGCCTCGCTGTGGCTCGGCATGCCCGCAATCCGACACTGATTTGGGGGGCCGCCGCCACGCGCCATCCATGGCGCGGGGCGGCTAAACCGGCATCCCTGCCGGTTTACCCCCCAAATCACTGTCGGATTCCGGCCATCGTGTTTGACGGGGCGATTTCAGATCAAGATCACAAGCGCAGATCAAAAGACCGCTGACTTCGTCATCGAAAAGGATGTAAGAGCCGGAGCAACAGCAACAGCA
>NZ_CVTT01000083.1:55465-68052 GCF_900006605.1 Pseudomonas sp. 58 R 3
AGCAACAGCAACAGCAAAGCCATACTCGGTCAAAGGTGGGAGCGGGCTTGCTCGCGAATGCGGTGGGCCAGTGACAGATAAATTGACTGACCCACCGTATTCGCGAGCAAGCCCGCTCCCACATTTAGACCCCGCGGCATCAGGTAGATAGGCTGTTGCTTTGCACTTGATCTGGCTTTTGATTCAACCACTCAGGTCGGCTTTCAGGCCGCCGTGCTGTAGATCTTGATCTGCTTTTGATCTCAGGCGCCCCGTCAACCACGATGGCCGAACGCAGGCTTGAATCCGTGGGTAACCCGGCAGGACGCCGGGTTAGCCGCGCTGGGCCAAGGATGGCCCATCGCGGCGGCCCACGGATTCAAGCCTTCGTTCTGGCACACCGAGCCTAGGCGAGGTGCCGAGTGGTGGGGCGAAGACCTTTTGGTTACTTTTGGCTGGGCCGGCATTCCGGGCGTTTGCCAAAAGTGACCCGCCGTAAGGGCGGAACCCTAAGCCGCCGTTACCGCAGCAACGGATATGTACTCAATCACCACGCCCTGCCCCCCATCAACCCAACTGTTTCTCAACCCACTTACCATACCCATCAATAAACGTCTGCAAAAACGGCCGGGTCTTCTCCGACACCTTACCCGCCTCGTCAAACACACTCCCCGCCCCACCCAGGTACGCCTCAGGCTGCTGCATGCAAGGCACATCCAGAAACACCAGCGACTGGCGCAGATGGTGGTTGGCACCAAACCCACCAATGGCCCCCGGCGACACACTGATGATCGCCCCAGGCTTACCCCCATAGGCACTCTGCCCATAAGGACGCGACCCAACGTCAATGGCATTCTTCAACGGGGCGGGCACGGAACGATTATATTCCGGGGTTACAAACAACACCGCGTCGGATGAACGTACTTGCTGACGGAAAGTACTGTAGGCTGCCGGCGGTGCTGCACCGTCGATGTCCTCGTTGTAGAGCGGCAAATCGCCAATTTCCACAATGCTCAACTTGAGATTGGCGGGGGCCAGTTCGGCCAGTGCCAACGCGACCTTACGGTTGATCGACTCTTTTCTAAGGCTGCCAACCAGGACGGCAATCGTGTAGACCTTGCTCATGAGGTTTTCCCGACGTCTGACTAAAGGAGCTTGTAGTTATAGAGACTTCACGACAGCTTCACCAGTGAGTTTTGATAATCTCAACGCCGTTTGCCACGCACTCACCAGTGTAGGAAACGTCGGAAAACATCAAAGAATAGTATTTTTTTTCCATAGGTAAACTACCCCGCTCCATGACGGTCTACAGAACCGCAAATCGAGTGTTTATCTCCAGAGGTTCTAAACAGATGGCTGCAGTACTTGTCGGACAGTTCCATGCCAGAGACGCGGAAGGACGCGTGTATTCCGTGCATGAGTTCCAGGAATCCAACCCGGCGCAGGACAGCCAGGCTGGCTCGCTGCCTACCACCACCTACAAGCTGGCCATTGGCGACCGTGTAGAAAAATTGGAAGGCGATGAATTCAAATTGATCCAGTCGGGGACCATCATCACCCGCGAATCGCAAACCATCCTCGCTTCATAAGATCCCGCCTTATCGACCTGCTCAGTCCTGGCCATCACTGGCGTTGACTGGGCCGGGGGGATCACGGGCGGCGTATTTGCGTCACCTCCACGTCCTGCTCGCCGTCCAGTTGCTTGAGCGTTACCAGCAACCGCCCCCGCTCGCCTTCAACGGCATACAGCGAACGTTTGTAGCCCGGCGTGCCGTAGGCGGGATACGCCACTACCTGCCTGACCAGCGCAATCTCCAGCACCGCCCCCACCTGCTCGCTCACCTGTTCCTGGGAACGGATAAACGCCTCTAGGGCGTGGTTTTCCGGGGTGCGTTCGTCTTGATTATTGAGGAGATAAGCAGCCACGCAACCAAAGGTCACCAAGACCAGCAGTTGTTTGGCCCTTACCCCGAAAAACGTCGAGGGTAGAGGCATGTGAGACCAGACCTGTTGTTGTTTTAAGTGCCGTGCGAACGGCATTGGTCGTTGATGATCAGCTGCGTCATTCTAATCGGGTCGATGGGGAATGCCAGGTGATTCAGTGGTCGCCGTAAGTAATATCCTTGTTATCGCCGACGCCGCCCAGGGTCCGGTCCTTGCCGAATGAAAACAGATCGAAGGCGGTGTTGGGCTGGGACGCCGGGTAGTGGTACTGATAGGCGATGCCCCAAGGGTCGGTCAATAGCTCTTCCTTGATATAGGGGCCTTTGCCGTTGGCCGACGGCGCAGATTGCGCGGTCAACACCTCCAGGCCCTCCTCATCCGTAGGATAGCGGCCGGTGTCCTGATGGAACTGCTCGACAGCCTTGCCCAGCTCAGCCACTTGAGCCTTGGCGGTCGCGATCTCTGCCAGCGTCACATCCCCGAACAGGCGTGGCCCCAATGCCAGGGCCAACAAGCCGATGATGACCAGCACCACCAGCACCGCCCAGCGCGTAAAGCCACGCTGGGTGGGTATTTTTGCGGTTATAAGACTTGCCGGCATGATGAGACTCCCCTTTCCCTCGATTGATACATTCTTTGTATAACCTGCCCGTGACAGTGACATACACACTGACGGTAGCCAACACTCACCCAGGCCTGTGCTCTTTTTTACCCAGCCATTGAAACCCCACCGCACTGAACATAGACTCCGGCGATGCGTTTACGTCATATCGAAGTGATTCAGGCCATTTTGCAGACCGGAAACCCAGGCTTGGCCGCCGAGTGGTTGCAACTCTCCGTGGGCGATGTGGACGCAACCCTCAAGGAGGCCGAGCAGCAACTGGGCTTCATGCTGTTTGCCAGCGTGCGCGGGCGTTTGCAAGCGACGCGCGAAACCCTTGAGTTGCAAGCCGGTATTGCCCTGCTTTATGAGGCGCTGGAGCCGGTGCAGCGCCTGGCCAGCCGCCTCAAACACCATCACGCGCCGACCCTGCGCGCGTTGTGCACGCCGCCGCTGGCCAATCAACTTTTGCCACAAAGCCTGGCGCTGCTGCGCCGACGCTTCCAGGACACACCGTGCAACCTGTCGAGCCAGCCGACCCGGGAGATCGTCAGGAGCCTGTTGTTGCACGAGGCCGATGTGGGCCTGAGCCTGCATGACCCGCAACACCCGCAAATCCAGAGCACCGTACTGGCCCAGGGCAAGTTGCAACTGCTCGCGCCCCATGGCTGGCTCAAACCCAAGCAAAAGTACATTGCACTGCAGGATTTGGCCGGGCAGTCGATGATCGGGCTGGAAGGCCACGACCCGCTAAGCCGCCTGCTGGACAGCAAGCTGCAAGCCCTGCGCCCGCTGCCGGTGGTGCAGACGCGGGTACAGACTTATCAAATGATGCGCAGCATGGTCGAAGCCGGGGAAGGCTTGGCGATTGTCGACCCGTTCACCGCCTTTGGTGCGCGGGAGGCCGGGCTGGATGCGTGTCCGTTATCGCCGCCTGTGCCTGTAGCCCTTTACGCACTGACGTTGAAGGAATCTGAACCCAGCTCAGCGCTGAACGCACTGCTGGAAATCGTCGCACACAAGGCTCAAGCCTTGCTGACCGGCACAGCACCGGGTACTCCAGCAGAATAATCGCGCCCCCTCCCCTCGTATGGCCCGTTCACTGACACAACTCCTTAAAGGTCAGCGTGGAACCTTGCTCCAGAGACGTCGCACTCACAGAGGCAGAAAGCACCGCCGCGCGCTTTCTACCGGACGACATACTCTAATCAAGGACAGCGATTTTTATGACCCATCTCCAGCACACCCTGACTCAACCGCCGGCACTCCCCCCCTTCAGTTTGCCCCCGATACAGGACGCCAGTGCATTAAAGGGTGCCCCACCGGTTCTGACTGCGGCCCCGGCCAACGATGCGACGGCCCCTGACGAACTCGACAACCCGGCGGCGCTTAAAAAAGCCTTTGCCGAGCGCTGTAACTGGGAAACCCTGACTGCAAAACTGCGCACGGTTATTGAAACACTGCACACCGCCTTCCCCGACGACACCGCCAGCGACCAGCAAAACCTGATGGAAGTGCAACTGGCAGCGCATTTGAACAGCACCTCAGTGCCGGTCTGCGAAGGCTCCAGCTATTACCAGAAACATAACCTAGCGCCCACCAGCGTCGTCAAACTCGGCACATTCCTCAACGGCAGCGGTTTGCCTGTCCCCAAAACCCTGGACGCGCTGCTTGCCCTTTATCAGGTGGCAACCCGGCACTTGCAGACCCTGCCGCTGGGGAATTTCAGCGGCGCGCTGTCCTGGCCGATTCCGCTCTCGACGCAGGACAAACAAGCCATCGTCGACCTGTTGAACGCGCCTGACCCTGCCCTGCCAGACCTGCCGCTGACAGATAAAACCAGCGTGCTGGGTTATCTGTTGTCCGCCTGCAGCCTGTCCGCCAACGACTTTAAATTCACCAGCAGCGCAGTCGAGACGCTGCTGGGATCGGCCAAGGCGCAAGCGCTGGGCCAGGCCATTCAAACCCGATTGGGTGGCATTGCAACGAATACCAGTGTTAACGACTACTTGCTGGCAGCGATTCATCTGGGGCTGAACCCGGATTCCATGGGCTCACCTGCACGCAACCGCGTGGGCGGCTTTGATCTTGGGCAACGACAGTACTGGAACCAACCTGCCAGCGTCGTGATCGAGGGTTTAGGCCACCACTTAGTCAAGGAAGGCCGCGCCTCTGCGGCGTCGGCGGACCTCGCGGCCCTTATGTTGCTGGCACGCAGCGCGCCTGAATACCTGGTCAAAGACATACCGCCCACCGTGACCTACGGCAGCGTCCCCTGGACCCAACTGGCGATCGCCGCAGCCAAGCTGGAAGTCGAATCACCCGGCCGCGTGCTCACCATGAGCTATCGCGAAGTACTCGCCGCTGCGGATACGACCGATGTCGGAGCCTCGCTCGCACAACATATCCAACGCGAAGCCTTGCACAACTGGGGGGTAGTCAATGGCCATCTGGCGGCCGACACAACGCCCACCGCGGCTCAAATGCGCACCGTGCAGAACGCCTTTATCGCCCAGCAAGAAGCGTTGCAAGCAACCGCCCTGGCACTGGCAACCCCCATCCCGATGCGCGAAGACATGGGCATGGAATTGCTCAGGACCAAATTTCCAGGCGTTGCGGACGAGGCGTTCCGGGCAAAAAACCTCACCAAAGCCTGGTTGCTCCCCGGGCGACCTGGCCGCTTCCCCGGGACGTATTCAATGCTGGATGTGGTGATGCACGGCGATAAGGTCAGAAATGACGACCTTGAACATTGGGTCACCCGTGACAAGCGCATCCCCATCATTGAGTTTTGCACGCTTTCCGATAGCGGCGCACTGTCTGTGGCAGACACTTTTACGCAGCGCTACACGCCGGCCATAGCGGCGCTGGAGAAAGGCCATGCGGGCATGACCCAGCACCTTATCTCAAGCTTGCCACCCGAGGATCGGAAAAATTTCGAATACGGAAAACTCGAATTTTTTCATACCGATGACTACCTCATCGGTTTGGACTTGTCGACAAAAACCCTGACGCAAAAGGGTCATACCCTGGATGTAAAAATCACCCGTGAAGGGCAGGTCAATATTTACCGCATCGATACACGCGCCGGAACCGTTTCCAAACACAACTACCTGGCCCACATTTACTCGCCCCCCTACACCCGGCTCGATAGCCGAGACGACAACACACTGCACAGAACGGTGCGATTCAACCCCTTCGAAGACGAACACACCGCGCACGCCAAGGAACTACCGGCAACCGCTGAAACGCCACAGGTCTTCGATTCCGAGCGCACCCGCTACATCGCCAAGGTACTCACTAAACGCCTGGATTTGCACGGCGATGACCTGCTCGAACATGCCCGCGGAACCACCACCTATGACACCAGCCGTGCCGCTGACAAGGCGATCGGCGAATTTTTCCTGAATATGATCCCCTTCAGGTCGGCAATCATTAACTTCACGCAGGGCCATATCGGCGACGGTTTGCTTGACCTCGGGCTGGATGTGATAGGCCTGGTGACTCTGGGCGCAGGCAAGGCCGCCCACGCCAGCAAATTGCTCGCCAAGGGCGTGACCGGCCTGAAGGGTGCAGCGAGAACGGCGCGGTTTATGGGGACCGTCGCGATCGAAGCGCTCAATCCGTTGGGCGGTGCGGGCGACGTGCTAAAAGGCATCAGTCGCTGGGCCTGGTCCAAGGGCACCAAAGCATTCAACGCACTCAGGGGCGCCAGCGGCAGCTACGACCTGCTCAAAACGGCCAGCACACAGCATGGGCTGGCGGCCATGGGTACCTCAAAGGTTGCCGGTCACGACCTGGAAATGGGTGCGGTATTTCGCGGCGGCAACTGGCACGCCTTCGACGCAGCCAAGGGGGTGCCCTATGGCGCGCCGCTGAAAAATTTCCAACCCACCGTGGCAGCGGCGAACGGCGAAGTCAAAGTCCTCACTACCAAACCCATTCTGCGCGAGTATGAGGCCGTCGTATCGCCCGAGTTATTGCAGGTCAAAGGCTTGCAGGGCAATGTCTACATAGGCCCAAACAACAAAGAATATATAAAAGTCGATGGCAAGCTCTACCCGTCCAGCGTCAAGGACGGCCAGCGGGTTATCCAACACCCCGGCGGGGCGCGCGACGACATTGTGGTCAGGGACCTGGGCCGCGCCGGCTGGGAGCCTTCCGCCAGCGCCAATCGCTTATTGGGTGGTAACTCACTCACCCCCTGGAAACTCAACGAAAACACCTACATCGTGCCGGTGGACGACGTAAAAATAAACTCGGGCCCTTCATACCCCTACACCATCAACTACCGAGGCATGAACTATGTCACCACCTTTGATCCCAAGACGGGCGCCTGGATGGCCGGTTCGGGTAACGCCAACGGCATAAACACCCAATATTTCTGGAGAACCGCAAAGAACAAGTGGCAGATGGGACCACTGAATGAACTTAAAAAAGCCCCGAAGATCCCCGAGCACAATTTCAGGTTTATCGAGATAACCCCGCCGGCCATCTTGCAGATGCCCAGCAATATCAAACCCATCCCTACCAACATTCACTACTTCTGGGCCGGCGGCGAAATACCCGACAAGCTGGTCAAGAACATCGCGACCAATGCGGAAAAAATGCCGGGCTTCACATCCATTGTGCACGTTGACGCCGACACTCCAGAGTTGCTCCAGGCCATCAAGCTCAAGCTGGACAAGGATGCACCCGGCGTAACCGTCATGAACTTGCATGACGAAGACTTTTTCCAGCCATTGAAAAACACAGAGCTGTACACCTACTTCCGCAGGGGCCAGGGAAAAAACCTTGCCGCCACTTCTGATGTGGCTCGCTATCCGTTGATGAACAAATATGGCGGTATTTATCTCGACACCGACGACACAATCAAAGGCGCCGTGGGAACCGCCGGTTTGAACGCAGGCGACTCGGATATGTTGGTGAGCAAACCGGTCGCGCACAAAATCACCGACTACAAACCCTTCTTCAATACCAGTAACTTCGCCACGCAACCCGATAACCCGGTCGTGACCGAAATGATCGCCGAGATGAACCGGCGCTTCACTAAAAACAAAGCGTACTTCGAGGCCCATCGCCCAACACTTTCCAGAGAGGCAAACGGCGGGCTCACCTACACCGAAGATTTTCTGGAATACGAAGGCAAGGTCTTTGAAACCGTCGGCCCGAGCATGTTTGACGATGTACTGAAAACCAAGCGACCCGACATCTACGATGCCGGCTTTGATGGGATGAGCAAAGAAAAAATGCAAACGCGCAATAACAGGTTCCTGCCCGGCGAACCGTTCAAACTGGAAGACGACACTCGCCAGTATTATCTCGATAAAGGCCTGGCTGAGCCGGATGGACTCAAACAGAGTGTGGCCCAGGCCAAGGCGCACTACCGCGCGCTCCGTGACCAGTTACAGATCAACATCGGCGCCGAACATTCGTGGATCAATTCCTGACCTGACCTGCCGCACGTCAACTTGGCCTGAACATCAGCCGTCAGGGTGTTCAGGCCATTTGCAACTCCGACTTGAACAACCGATACCAGAAAATCGCCACTTCACGGGTTTGCGGATCAATCCCGCGATAGCGCAATTGGTCGATCCCGCCCATCACATACCCGCACCGCTCATACAGGCGGCAGGCACCGAGGTTGTTGTTCTGGGTTTCAAGCATCATGCCCGGCAGGTTTTTCTTGCGCGCCCAGAACTGCGCTACATCCAGCAACGCCTTGGCCACGCCATGGCGCCGCGCTGGCAAGGCCACCGCCAGTTCGTCGACATGGGCAAAACCGTTCCAGTTGGTGCTCACCACAACGTGCCCCACCGCGCGATCATCCAGATACGCCATAAAAATCGCACTGTCGGGGACATCGCGAAAACTGGCGAATTCTTCCGGGTCGATGCCATAACACTTGCGGTACGGCAGGATGCGCTCCACCGCCCATTGGTCGACACGCTTGCCCATCTCCGGCACGCCGTAGGCACCGACCTCAAAGCTGAAGTCATTGCCCCACACATAGGCGTCAAAGCCCTCGTCGGCGACTCGAACGCTGAGCCCAGGATACTTCGGGTTCATTACAGCTTGCATAAACATCCTTAACCCTTGATGCAATCGACGGTGTAACAACGACCACTGCCGTCATCTTCGTGCTGCAACCCATGCACATCAGCGACAAAACCGGGGAAACTGCTATCGAACGTGCGGGCAAATGCCAGGTAGTCGATGATTGAACGGGTTGATTCGGTAAAGCGCTCGCCCGGCATGATCAACGGGATGCCCGGCGGATAAGGCACCAGCATCACGGCTGCGATGCGTCCTGGCAAGGCATCAATGGAAACGGCTTCGACTTCCCCCCTGACCAGATGGTCGTAGGCATCGGCCGGTTTCATCGCAATGTCCGGCAGCACCGTGTACATGCGCTTGAGGTGTTTGGCCGTGGCGTTGCTGCGGTAACAACTATGCAACTGATCGCACAGGTCACGCAAACCCAGGCCTTGATAGCGCGCCGGGCCCTCTTTGAACACCGAAGGCAAACAGCTGGCCAGGCTGGCATTGGCGTCGTAGTTGCGCTTGAACTCCAGCAATTCGGTGAGCAAGGTGCTCCATTTGCCCTTGGTGATGCCCATGGAAAACAACACGAGGAAGGAATACAAACCGGTCTTTTCCACCACCAGCCCGCGCTCCCAGAGAAACTTGCTGACCACGGCGGCGGGAATCCCGCAGTCGCTCAAGGCGCCGCCGGCGTTAAGGCCGGGCATTACCAGGGTGACTTTGATCGGGTCCAGCAACACATAGTCTTCGGCCACATCGCCAAAGCCATGCCAGTCGTCCTGCGGGTGCAACAGCCAATCCGCCGTGGCGACGCGGTCGATGCCGGCCACCGACGGCGGCTGCCAGATCGAGAACCACCAGTCTTCGGCTGCAATATGCTGGCGCAGGTTAGCCAGGGCACGGCGAAAGCTCAGGGCTTCGTCGAACATCTCCTGCAGCAGCGAGCGCCCGGCCGGGCCTTCCATCATCGCCGAAGCCACGTCCAGCGAGGCGATGATGCTGTATTGAGGGGACGTGGAGATGTGCATCATGAAGGCTTCGTTGAAGCGGTCGCGGTCCAGCTGGCGCGCGCCGCCATCCTGCACATGAATCATCGAAGCCTGGCTGAAGGCCGCGAGCAATTTGTGGGTCGAGTGGGTGGTGAACACCAGCGGGCTGTCCGGGGTGCGCGAAGTGCCCATGCCATAACGCCCGGCAAAGAATTCGTGAAAGGCCGCGTAGGCGTACCAGGCCTCGTCGAAGTGCAACACCTCGACACTGTTGCCCAATTGCTGCTTGATCAGCTCGGCGTTGTAGCACAGGCCGTCATAGGTGGAGTTGGTGACCACCGCCAGCTTCACTTTCGCCGGCCGGCCACGGGTCAAGGGGCTGGCATCGATTTTGGCGCGGATCGATTCAGGGCTGAATTCGCTTAAGGGGATCGGGCCGATAATCCCCAGCTCGTTGCGTTCGGGGCACAAATACAGCGGGATGGCGCCGGTCATGATGATCGAATGCAGCACCGACTTGTGGCAGTTTCGATCCACCAACACCAAGTCGTCGCGTGCCACCATGGAGTGCCAGACAATTTTGTTGGCAGTCGAGGTGCCGTTGATCACGAAGAACGTGTGATCGGCACCAAAATTACGCGCCGCACGGGCCTCGGCTTCGGCCAATGGCCCGGTGTGATCGAGCAGCGACCCCAGTTCCGGCACCGACACGGACAGGTCCGAACGCAGGGTGTTTTCACCGAAAAACTGGTGAAACGCCTGGCCCACCGGGCTTTTGCGATACGCCACGCCGCCGCCATGGCCGGGGGTGTGCCAGGAATAGTTGGAGTCGGCCGTGTGTTGCACCAGCGCTTTGAAGAACGGCGGCAACAAGCCATCAAGGTAGGCGCGCGCGGCGCGTGCGACCTGGCGGGCCAGAAATGGCACGGTGTCCTCAAACAGGTACAAAATGCCGCGCAATTGGTTGAGCTCGCTCATGGCGTCGGCCGGCGCGTTTTCCAGGGTGACCTGCTCGCCCAGGGCAAAGATCGGCAGGTTGGGCGCCCTCACCCGCGCCAGGCGAATCAGCTCGACCATGTTTTGCAGCAGGTGGGTGTTTTCGCCAGCGCCCTCGGCGGCGATCAACATGCACGCCAGCCCATGATGGGTAGAGGCCACCAGCCGGCCTTCGGCGTAATCCACCGCGGAAAATATGCTGAAGCCCTCTTGTTCCAGCTCGTGGGCGATGCCTCGAACCCGATCACCGGCAACGGTGTCGGCCTTGATGTCACGGTGCACGATCAGAACAGGGAACTTCAGGTCTTTGTACATGAGTGCTTGGAGTCCTGAGGGCTATGCACTCAGGGTAGAAGCTGGGAGTGGATGTGGCGAATGAAGATTGTAGGACACCGCAAATCAACTGTGGGAGGACCCGCCACCTCTTCGATGTAGCGCTGTCGCGCATCAAACTGGTTCATCGTAAGGTTGAAGAACGCGGGCGGGGCAAAGGCCGTAACCAGCACTGGTGTGTCAGCACCCGAGTGGGAGAGTGGCCTGCACGGTATCGGCGTGGAGTCATTGTCGGCACAGCAAGCTGTGACCACGTATAAGAGAGTGAATCCGCTCGCCACCGTGTACCCCGCCCGCGTCATTCAATCCTGCGAGGAATTGTCATGACGCGCAAGAACCAAAAACGTTTTGAGGTCATCCACCCTGACTGCGCTGCCGTTGATGTTGGAGGCGGTGAACATTTGGCCGCCGTTGATCCGACCAAATGCGCTGACCCGGTTAAAAGGTTTTCAACCTTCACCGACGATTTGCACGCCATGGCCGACTGGTTTGAATCCATGGGCGTCAAGATGGTGGCGATGGAAGCAACCGGGGTTTATTGGATCCCGCTTTTTGAAATATTGGATAGAAGAGGTTTTAAGGTCTATCTGGTTAATTCGCGGGCAACGCGGCAGATAACCGGCCGAAAGTCCGATGTACTTGATTGCCAGTGGATCCTTCAGCTCATGACGCACGGCCTGCTGAGAGGCGCTTTTCGGCCCTCGGACGAAGTGTGCTCACTGCGTTCACTGGTCCGTCAGCGTAGTAATAAAGTTCGTGACCAAGCCAAAGCGCTTAATCGGATGCAAAAGGCGCTGGTCCAAATGAACATCCAGCTGGCTCAGGTCATCAGCAACATTGCCGGGGTGACGGGTATGAGCATTTTGCGAGCAATCGTTGAGGGCGAACGAGATCCAGAAGTGCTCGCCATGCTCAGAGACAAGCGTGTCAAAGCCGACCAGGCCACCGTCGCCCGTAGCTTGCGGGGTAATTGGCGAGCCGAGCATTTGCATGCGCTGAGCCAGGAATTGGCGGCTTATGATTTTCTGGAAAAGCAAATTGGTGAGTGCGACCAAGCCATTGCTCACGCACTGGAACGACTTCCAGTGCTTCAGGCGGATGTTGTCCCGCCCAGTAAAACACTGCGCAACCCACACCGCTCAAATGAGCAGCAACTGATTTTGCATCGCGCACTGAACAAGGTCATGGGCGTGGATTTGACCGCAATCCCAACCATAGGAATCGACACGGCTTTGGTTTTGGCCAGTGAATTGGGGGCGGATTTATCACGTTTTCCGACTTCGCAGCACTTCTGTTCGTGGTTAGGCCTCGCACCGCCGACGAGAATTTCGGGAGGAAAACCCCTTCCTGGAAAGACGGTGAAAGTGATTAATCGAGCTGCTCAAGCGCTGAAGCAAGCCGCCTCTATTGCACGTAACGACAAAAGTTTTATCGGTGCCAGCCACCGAGCGCGCCTGACCCGGATGGACACCTGTTGCGCGATTAAGGCGACAGCGCATCAACTGGCACGACTGATCTACGCGATGCTGACCAAAGGTCAGCCTTATGTTGAGAAAGGAATAGAGGAATTTGAAGAGCGTAGCCGGGACCGGCAACTGCGCGCCTTGGAGCGCAAGGCGCGAAAGTTGGGGTTGCAGCTGGTTAAAGCGGCTTGATTTTTAAGAGCAAAAACAATGAGTTATTTTTTGTTTGATAAGAGC
>NZ_CVTT01000063.1:0-6324 GCF_900006605.1 Pseudomonas sp. 58 R 3
GGGCGGCGGCAGCGTCGACCGCACGCCGGTCACCGGCCCGGTCGTGCCCGGCAGCAGCACCTCGGCCGACGGCGTGGTGATCAACCGCGTGCAGGGCTTGCCAGACAGCCAGTTCGTTTCCAACCCACAGAAATACCTGATCGAAACCAACCCGCTGCTGACCAACCTCAGCCAGTTTTTAAGCTCCGATTACATGCTGTCCAAACTGGGCTACGACCCGGACCAGGCACAAAAGCGCCTGGGTGACGGCCTGTATGAACAGCGCCTGATCCAGCAAGCCGTGATCGCCCGTACCGGCCAGCGTTTCATCGATGGCCAGACCAGCGACACAGCAATGTTCAAGTACCTGATGGACAACGCCATTGGCACTAAACAGGCGCTAAACCTGGCCGTAGGCGTGAGCCTCACCGCCGAGCAAGTCGCGGCCCTGACCCACGACATCGTGTGGATGGAAAACGCCACCGTCGCCGGCCAGCAAGTGCTGGTGCCCGTGCTCTACCTGGCCCAGGCCAACAACCGCCTGGCGCCCAACGGCGCACTCATCACCGGCAGCGACCTGAACCTGGTCAGCGGCACCGACCTCAACAACGTCGGCACCCTGCGCGCCACCAACAACCTCGCCGCCAGCGCCGGGCGCAACATGGTCAACAGCGGCCTTGTGCAAGCGGGCAACCGCCTCGACCTGCTCGCCGGCAACACCCTCACCAACCGCGCCGGCGGCATTATTGCCGGGCGCGACGTCAGCGTGAGCGCAGTGAATGGCGATGTGCTCAACGAACGCACCGTTACCAGCCACCAGAGCAGCAGCGGCTACCGCACCGAGCGCACCGACTTCGTCGACAACGCCGCCCGCATCGAAGCCGCCAACACCCTCACCCTGCAAGCCGGGCGCGACGTCAACAGCACCGGCGGCGCCTTCAAAAGCGGCGCCGACCTGGGCGTTCAAGCCGGGCGCGACGTGAACCTGGCCACCGCCGAACAACGCAACGCCAATGCCGTCAGCACCTACATGCGCAGCAGCAACGCAACCCAGTACGGCACCGTGATCGAGGCCGGGCGAGACTTCCAGGTGGTGGCTGCGCGGGACATCAGTGCTATCGGCAGCCAGTTGAATGCCACGCGTGATCTGGCGCTGGTAGCCAAGGGCAATGTGAACCTGGCTTCGGCGGCGAATGAACAGCATTCGGCGTTTAATTCCAAGAAGGTCACCAGCCAGGAAGACCACGTTCAGCAAGTGGGCACCTCGCTGGTTGCCGGTGAGAACCTCTCCCTGAGTGCCGGCAACGACCTCGTGGTCAGCGCCAGCCGTGCGAGTGCCGGCAAGGAAGCCTACCTGTACGCAGGCAATGACCTGGCGCTGAACGCCGCGCAAGACAGCGACTACAGCTATTACCGCAAAACCAAAACCAGCAAAGGGTTGCTGTCCAGCAGCCAGAAAACGCGCATCGACAGCAGTAACCAGATCAGCCAGCAGGGCTCTTCCATCAGCGCTGATACCGTGGTTGTGCGTGCTGGCCGTGACATCGGCACTACCGCCAGCGACGTGGTTTCCACCAACGCCACCAGCCTGATTGCCGGGCGCAATGTGGTGATTGATGGGGCAACGGAAACCTTTGAACAAAGCCATTCGTCCTCGACCAAAAAATCGGGCTTGATGAGCAGCGGCGGCATCGGCGTTACGTTGGGTTCAAGCAGCAACCAGAACACCTTCACCAGCAGCACCGAAACCACCCGGGCCAGCAACATCGGCAGTGTGCTGGGCAGTGTGGATATTCAGGCTGGCAAAGACCTGACCATTCGCGGTTCTGACGTGGTTGCCGGTAAGGACATCAGCCTGGTTGGGCAAAATGTCAGCATCCTGGCTTCCGAGAACAACAACCGTAGCGAGCAGACCTCCAAGAGCAAAACCAGTGGTTTGACCCTGGCGTTGTCCGGCACCGTGGGTAGCGCGGTGGACTCTGCTTATAAGACCGCCAAGCAAGCCAAGAACGAGGACGACGGCCGCCTCTCGGCGCTGCAGGGTGTGAAGGCGGGTTTGACGGGGGTGCAGGCGTGGCAAGCGGCGCAGCAGAACGGCGGCATGACCGGCGCTAACGCCGGGCAGTTTGTAGGCATCGCCATCTCGCTCGGCTCGCAAAAATCCAGCTCCAAACAGACCCAAGAGCAGACAGCAAGCCAAGGCAGCAGCCTCACCAGTGGCAATAACCTCAGTATTGTAGCCGCCGGTAACGGCACGCCTGGCGCAGATGGAGACATCCGTGTTCAGGGCAGCAAGCTCCAGGCCGGTAATGAAATGCTGTTGGCAGCGGAGCGTGATATCCGCCTGGAAGCAGCCGCCAACACACAAAAACTCGATGGCAAAAACAGCAGTGGCGGCGGGGCCGTAGGCGTTAGCCTCGGGTTTGGTTCCAGTGGTGCAGGCCTGAGTATTTTTGCTAATGCGAACAAGGGCACCGGCAGCGAAAAGGGCAATGGCACAACCTGGACGGAAACGACGCTGGATGCGGGCAAGCAAGTCAGCCTGATCAGTGGGCGAGACACCGTCCTCAAAGGTGCGCAGGTCAGTGCAGATCAGATCAAGGCCGCGGTAGGCCGCGATCTTACGCTGCAAAGTCTGCAAGACACCGATGACTACAAGTCCAAACAAACCGATGTCAGCGGTGGCGCAAGTTTCACGTTTGGCACCATGACGGGCAGTGGTTCGCTCAGCATCAGCAAGAGCAAGATCGACTCCAACTATAAGAGTGTGCAGGAGCAAACCGGCCTGTTCGGCGGTAAGGGTGGCTACCAGATTGATGTGGGCAACCACACGCAACTCGATGGCAGCGTGATCGCCAGCACCGCTACTGCGGACAAAAACCGCCTGAGCACCGGCACCCTCGGCTGGAGCGTTTTAAAGAATAAAGCCGACTACACAAGCCAGTTACAGAGCGCCAGCGTCAGCAGTGGCGCAAGCGGCGCGAACGCCTTCATCAGCAATATGCCCTCCGGCAGCTTGATCGCGTTCAATCATGGCGACAGTGACAGCGGCACCACGTCATCGGCCATTTCCAATGGCACCCTCGACATCCGCGACGCTGCCAAACAGCAGCAGGACGTTGCAACGCTGAGCCACGATGTTGAACACGCCAATGGCAGCATCAGCCCGATCTTTGATAAGGAAAAAGAGCAGAAGCGCCTGCGGCAGGTGCAGTTGATTGCGGATATTGGTACTCAGGCATCGGACATCGTTCGCACGCAAGGTGCCATTAACGCGGCCAACGCTCAAAAAGATCCTGAAGCGGTAGCAGCTGCGCGAGACAAGCTTATCCGTGAGGGCAATACCCAGCCGACGGAGAAAGAGATCGCCGCACAGGTGACCCGTACTGTGATGCAGCCGTACGGAACTGGGGGCGATTATCAACGCGCCGCCCAAGCGGTGACGGCAGCTTTGCAAGGACTGGCAGGGGGGGACATCGGGTCAGCCCTTACGGGTGCGTCGGCGCCCTATCTGGCGAACCTCATCAAGCAATCAACGCAGGGTAACGATACCGCCCGAATCATGGCCCACGTGGTATTGGGTGCTGTGGTTGCACAAGCCCAAGGAAACTCGGCGGTTGCCGGTGCCGCGGGAGCTGGTACGGGGGAGTTGATTGCGGCGCGGTTGTATCCGGATATTAAAACTGAGAATTTGAGCGAGGAGCAGAGACAGACCGTATCGGCGCTTTCGACATTGGCGTCGGGGTTGGCAGGCGGACTTGCGGGAGGTGACCTGAGCGGTGCAATTGCCGGTGCAAAGGCTGGCAACAATGCGGTTGAGAACAACTCGCTTGGTGATATTGCTAGTGCATTAGCTGAGGGTAAGACACTTGAACAAAAGGCTGAAGAGCGCGTCAACGCTGAAAACGAGCGATACAAGGAGCAAAACTGTGCAGGAATGAGCGCGGATGCGTGCTCGGCGCAAATGTATGCTGAACGTCGCGAAACACTTGCTTATACCGTGGCGGGTGTTGGAGCTTTAGCCGGAGCAGTGCTGCTCGGTCCTGCATTGTTAAATTCCTGTGCGATGAACCCAGCTGTTTGTACCGAACTGTCATTAACAGCAGTTGAGTTGCCCTTTGGTGCCGCAACGGCTGGCGGTACGGCGTTAGGTGTGGGAGGCTTTGGCAGTCTTGCAGCGAAAGAAGTGGCTGCCACTGCCGACGCAGCGGCGGCTGCACGTGTTGCCGAAGGTGCAAAAGGGCTTGGAAGTAAGGTCGATGACTTACTGCCAAACCTCAATACCCGGGTACTTACCGAGACTGAGGCAAGAGCCTTGGGTGGTGAAAATAAAGGTCTGATTTATGTCGCGGAAGGTCCAAAAGGAAAGCCTGCGGCGCAGGACTTTCAGGCGGGTACCAATGGCGCGTTTACTGATTTAGCGACAGGTAAAGGAGGGGTGCCGGCGCTGCGCTATACCAACCCCAATGAAAAAGGCGTCAATTTTGTTAAGTTTGACGGAGTTGAAACGGCAGTTGATGGTTCGTCTGTTATGTTAATTGACGCAAAGACAAAGTTGGCCATCTGGAGCCCTTCAACGCAAAAGTCGGTTTTGGATACTTTGCAGCGTGTGAAATCTGCCGTTGATCAGAATCCAGGATTTAAAGTTGTATATGAGTTTCCGAATCAAAAGGTTGAGGCTCAGGCTAAAGCTTTCATTCGGTCCAATGGTTTCGATAGCATTGTTAGTACTAGGACAAGAACCCCATGAGTGCAGCAGATATAGAATTATGGTTTTATGCGCGCCCTGATAAAACTCTATCTATAAATCAGCGACATGCTGAAGTCATGGATAGGATGTCTCGGATTGGTGCTCCTTTAGGGTTTGCGGGTCTTGAGCTTCCGGCTACCCCGAGTTGCGGCGACGGGCTAGTTGCTACCTATACAGTTAAACTTCCCATCAGAGGGCTCCGGTGTGTGGGGGACTATGCGTATCGTGGCGATCGATACATATATGAAGATAGGGCCTCTTATGATGAACACTTGCGGTTTGGATTTAAGATATCAAACAAGGCTATTGATTATAAGCTTGTTGTGAATGAGCACTTACCAAAAGTGATTGAGGCGTTCAAGGGGTATAGAGGTCATGTATCCTATGACCTGTATGGTCTGTATTATCAAGGAGGGTTGAACGATGACAACGCGGTTTATAACCGGTTGCGTGAGGACAAAACTTTAGATATTGATGGGCGCAACAATATTTATACGCTATATCCTGCCCAGTTCTGGGATGCAGCCCTTTGTCAGCGTGCTCTAGGCTATGGCCCTGATGAAGTAATTGCACGATTGGACGGCCAGTGTCGTATGGCGGTACGGCTGATGGGGGGGGTCTACTTAATTCTCAATGATGACCCGAACATGTCCTATGAAACTTTTGTACAAATGAATGAACAGATCAAGCCAATCTTGGGGTTGGTCTAGCGGAAATAGGGGTCAGACCCTGAGGAATCCCCGATTTTTCTTACGAAAAATCAAGAAGTTGGAATTATTGAAGAAGCCTGCATGAGTCGGCAACTTGGTTTGCACCACACAAAAACAAGATCCCCGACCCATGCAAGCCATCCGATTTTTACACAGAGCGCTCGCTCAAGCACTGCCTTCAATCCATTCTCGTCGCCTGACAACACTGATGAGTTGTGTCAGTTCGTTACTGCAAGGCCGCCGCCTGACGCTGACAGCACTCGGACGTTTTATGCCAGGTCAGGCGTACCCCAAACATGCAATCAAGCGGGTCGATCGGTTGCTGGGCAATCAACACCTCAGAGCAGAGCGCCCGCTGTTCTACTGGGTGATCCTGCGGGCATTGCTGGGGTCGGTGAAGCACCCATTAATCTTGGTTGACTGGTCACGAATTGATGCTCCCGGTAATGCTTTTTTGTTGAGAGCCGCGATACCGCTGGCGGGGCGCTCATTTCCAATTTATGAAAGTGTTCATGAGCGCGAGGGTTGCCCCAAATATCAAAACCGCCTGCTCAAAACACTGGCTGAACTACTGCCCGATGGATGTGTTCCAGTGATGGTTACTGATGCAGGTTTCCGGCGACCATGGATGAAAGCAGTGGCTGCGCAGGGCTGGTACTACGTGGCTCGCATACGAAATCGTGAGCTATATCGTGGTGACGAAAATGAGTGGCTGCCCGTGAAAAACTTGTATGCGTTGGCCACCTCGTCACCCAAGTCGATTGGCCGGGTCGAGATGACACGTAGCGCTCCGCACTTGATCGATTTGTACTGCGTGCGACATTCAGCCAAGGGCCGCAAGCATCAACGAGTTACCGGCTCAATCGCCAAAAGTAAGCTCAGCCG
>NZ_CVTT01000062.1:0-999 GCF_900006605.1 Pseudomonas sp. 58 R 3
CCGCTCTTTAACAACTGAATCAAGCAATTCGTGTGGGTGCTTGTGGAGTCAGACTGATAGTCAACAAGATTATCAGCATCACAAGTTACTCCGCGAGAAATCAAAGATGTAACCAACGATTGCTGAGCCAAGTTTAGGGTTTCTTAAAAACCCAAAGATGTTTGAACTGAAGAGTTTGATCATGGCTCAGATTGAACGCTGGCGGCAGGCCTAACACATGCAAGTCGAGCGGTAGAGAGAAGCTTGCTTCTCTTGAGAGCGGCGGACGGGTGAGTAAAGCCTAGGAATCTGCCTGGTAGTGGGGGATAACGTTCGGAAACGGACGCTAATACCGCATACGTCCTACGGGAGAAAGCAGGGGACCTTCGGGCCTTGCGCTATCAGATGAGCCTAGGTCGGATTAGCTAGTTGGTGAGGTAATGGCTCACCAAGGCGACGATCCGTAACTGGTCTGAGAGGATGATCAGTCACACTGGAACTGAGACACGGTCCAGACTCCTACGGGAGGCAGCAGTGGGGAATATTGGACAATGGGCGAAAGCCTGATCCAGCCATGCCGCGTGTGTGAAGAAGGTCTTCGGATTGTAAAGCACTTTAAGTTGGGAGGAAGGGCATTAACCTAATACGTTAGTGTTTTGACGTTACCGACAGAATAAGCACCGGCTAACTCTGTGCCAGCAGCCGCGGTAATACAGAGGGTGCAAGCGTTAATCGGAATTACTGGGCGTAAAGCGCGCGTAGGTGGTTTGTTAAGTTGGATGTGAAATCCCCGGGCTCAACCTGGGAACTGCATTCAAAACTGACTGACTAGAGTGTGGTAGAGGGTGGTGGAATTTCCTGTGTAGCGGTGAAATGCGTAGATATAGGAAGGAACACCAGTGGCGAAGGCGACCACCTGGACCAACACTGACACTGAGGTGCGAAAGCGTGGGGAGCAAACAGGATTAGATACCCTGGTAGTCCACGCCGTAAACGATGTCAACTAGCCGTTGGAAGCCT